>JAEETP010000019.1 GCA_016290415.1 Bacteroidales bacterium | reverse complement strand
GCAGCCGCATATCAGCGAGCAGACCAGCAGAATGGCTATGGTCAACGGCGGCCAGGTGGTGGTGTCCTCTGTGGCAAAACCAGTAGTCGTGGATATGGATGCCACCTGGAATGCCGCATCCAGCACCGCCTCCCATTTATTGGCGTAGTTACCCTGCACCATAAGATCTACAGCCACCACAGCCATAGCTCCGGCCACCAGAATCAGGAATACCCGGATAGGCTCCGACTTGAACAAATTTTTCTGGCTGCCCCGAACAAACGTCAGAAACAGAATGCCGAAGTTGATGCCTGAGGCCAGCATTGCAAATGTCAGCACAATCTCCACCGCGTGATTGTTGTAGAATGCAATGCTGCTGTTTTTGATGCAGAAGCCGCAGGTGCTGCAGGCCGACATCGCCGTGGTTGCAGAGTCAAACCAGGCCAGACCGCAGAGTTTAAGTGCCAGGAATGTGATGACGGTAAGGGCTATATAGGTCACCAGTATTCTCTGGGCAAAAGAGACGCTGCGGCCGCCTTCGAAGGTCTGACGGGCCACGCTGGACATTTCCGCATCGGTGAGCCGAGACTTGTTGCGACCGGTTACAATCATAGAGAACAACGTCACTATACCAATGCCGCCGACCCAGGCGGTGGAAATCCTCCAGAACTGGAGGCCGCGCGGCAATGCTTCTATATCATTTAGGATAGAAGCTCCGGTGGTGGTGAATCCCGACACGCTTTCGAAAAGCGCATTGATGGGGGAGAACTCGCCGGCATACATCACAAAGGGAATCATTCCGAAAAGACAGGCAAAGAACCAGGAACCGACGATTATTGCATTTCCCTCCTTGAAATTGATTTTCTCCCTGTTCTTTGGGATAAAGATCAGAGGGAACACGCCTATCAGAGCAGTAATCAGAGTTCCGTACAAAAGGGGAATGCGGCTGTCGTCGCCCGGCGTGAGAAACGCTACCATCAGCGAAACCGCCATCATAATTGATACAAACAGCATCGAAATACCCAGATACCACAAAATTACTCGCCTGTTCATTGTCGTAAATTTTTCATAGGGCAAAAATATTTTGCCCTATATCATTTATCAATTCGATTTGTTTTATATTTGTATTGATAAAATCAATTGAAGATGACAATCCAACAGTTACGTTATATTGTGGCGATTGACCAATACCGCAACTTTGGCAAGGCGGCCGTGGCCTGCGATGTTACGCAATCTACTTTGAGCCTGATGGTTAAAAAGCTTGAAGAGGAACTGGACGTGCGCCTTTTTTCGCGTGAAGTCTTTCCGCTGGAACCTACGGAGATCGGGCGCAAGGTGATAGCAAAAGCCAAAGAAGTTCTCTACAATGTAGACCAGATTGCAGAACTTACGCAAAATGAGAAACATATTTTGCAAGGCACACTGTCTGTGGCAATGATTTCTACGGTGGCGCCGGTATTGGTTGCCGGACTGTTCAAATACATTGGTACAAAATGCCCTGCGGTGCAGTTGCAAACCGAAGAGATGCTCTCGGAGACTATAAAAGACAAACTGCACAAGGCAGAGATAGATATGGGCATTATGGCTTCTCCCGTAAATGATCCCGGCCTTCTGGAAATTCCACTTTTCACAGAACGCTTTTTTGCATACGTCTCAGAAGATGATCCGGCATATCAGCTGGATACGATATCGTTTAATGAGATTGTCGACCGTCCTTTGTGGATTATGAAAAAAGGGGTGAGACAATACAGCTCGGCAGCCATTCGAGACGACCAGTCGGCATCATACGAAAAATATTTCGAGGGAGGAAGGGTAAGCGCCCTGCTGGAGATTGTGAACGAAATGGGCGGTATGACAATTATCCCCGAAACCCACCTGGCCCTGATACTCTACAGCTGGCAGAAAAACGTGCGGGAGATGGTGAATCCTACGCGCAGTCGCACTATTTCTCTGGTAATCCGCCAGGACTACATCCACGAGCAGATGCTCAACCTGGTGATCAAGGCAGTGAAAGCCTCTATCCCTGCATCCCTGATTGATTCCGGTATTAAAAAAGACCACATCAGATTATAAAAAAACTCCCTTGGCTTGTGACCAAAGGAGTTCCGCGTGCTCCCTCAGGGTCTCGAACCCTGGACCCCAACATTAAGAGTGTCGTGCTCTACCAACTGAGCTAAGGAAGCGTTTGGGACTGCAAATGTATAACTATTTTTTGAATTGTCAAATTTGGGGCACATTTTTTATCTATCTTTGCCCACAGTATGGCAAAAGATTTCACAAGAGATTTACAGAGAATTTTTTCTTACGCAAGGGAAGAGGCGGCCCGTCTGGGCAACCGCCGCGCCGGTCTGGACCATTTGTTCCTGGCTCTGCTGCGCGACGGCGACAATGATGCCACACGCATTCTGGACTCTATGGGTGCCGACCGCGACAATATCAAGGCCGAGATAGAGAGCGTGCTCAAAGAGGCAGAGAGCGTCCCTTACGAAGAGGCAAAGAATATACAGTTCACCACAGATATAGACGAGTTTTACCGCAATGTCTCGCTGGAGATTTCGCGTCTTAACGCCGAATCGCCCACGCTGGATGTGGTGCTGCTGGCAATACTTAAGGACACCGGCACCACCGTGGCGCCCATCCTTGCCCGCAGCGGCATAAATTACGACTCAGTAAGTGCCAGAATCGGCACTTCGCAGCCACCAAAACCTGCGCCCGAACCGCGCCGCACGGCAATGACCACTCCAAGCCAAGAGCCGCCCAAGTTCAACGTCAGCAAGGGTCCGGAGGCATCAGAAGACAGGCAGCCGCTCAAAACTCCCAATCTGGACAAGTTTGGCACCGACCTCACCGCGCAGGCAGCCGCAGGCCGTCTGGATCCCGTGGTGGGCCGTGCAAAAGAAATAGAGCGCCTGCTTCAGGTTCTGGTCCGTCGCAAGAAAAACAATCCCGTGCTGGTGGGCGAGGCCGGAGTGGGCAAGAGCGCCATTGTAGAGGGGCTGGCCCAGCGCATCGTAAACCACGAAGTGCCTGCCGCCCTGCAAGGCAAGCGACTGGTCACCGTGGATATGGGCAGCGTGGTTGCCGGCACCAAATACCGCGGGCAGTTTGAAGAGCGTATGCGTGGCATAGTAGAGGAGCTAAAGGCCTCTACCGATACCATTATATTTATAGATGAGCTGCACACACTTGTGGGCGCAGGTGCCCAGGCGGGCAGTCTGGACGCCGCCAACCTGCTTAAACCCGCCCTTGCCCGCGGCGAGATACAGTGCATCGGCGCCACTACCCTGGACGAGTATCGACAAGTAATTGAGAAGGACGGTGCCCTGGAACGCCGTTTCCAGAAGATTCTTGTAGAGCAGACAGACTATGCACAGACGTTGGAGATTCTGGAAGCTCTCAAGCCCAAATATGAGAAGCACCACAACGTAACATACACTCCAGAAGCCATCAAAGCCTGCGTGACTCTATCCAGCCGCTATATCACCGACCGCAGTCAGCCAGACAAAGCGATAGATGTAATGGACGAGGCTGGTGCCCGCACCAATGCCGGACTTGACTCTATGCCTGCCGAAAACCCTCTGGCAGAGCAGTTGGAGGCAGTGCGTGCCAAAAAGCGCGATGCCGCCGCAGCCGGCGATTTCAAGGCCGCTGCAGAGCTTAAAGAGCAGGAGGAGGCCCTTGTCAAGACCAGCGACGAAGCCGCTACACAACTGGCCTCGTCCGGGCCCAAAACCCTCGGCGAGGAGGATATCGCACAGGTCGTTTCTATGATGACCAATATTCCCGTGCACCGCGTCAGTGCCACAGAGGGGGAGAGGCTGCTCACAATGGCGTCCAATCTTAAAAAGCAGATCATTGGACAGGACGATGCCGTGGAGGCTGTGGTAAAGGCCATCCAGCGCAACCGCGCCGGCCTGCGCGATCCCAATAAGCCGGTGGGCAGTTTCATTTTCCTAGGCCCCACTGGCGTGGGCAAGACCTATCTTGCCAAGAAACTGGCAGAGTATATGTTCGACAGCGAGGACAACCTTATCCGCATAGATATGAGCGAGTATATGGAACGCTACAGCGTCAGCTCGCTGATTGGTGCGCCTCCGGGCTATGTGGGTTATGACCAGGGCGGCCAGCTTAGCGAGCAGGTACGCCGCAAGCCATACAGCGTGGTCCTTTTCGACGAGATTGAGAAGGCGCATCAGGATATCTTCAACCTGCTGCTTCAGGTGCTGGACGAGGGGCGCCTTACCGACGCCGCCGGCCGTCACATCGATTTCAAGAATACCATCTTGATAATGACATCGAATATCGGCAGCAAGCAGGCCAGTGAGCTGGGCGCCGGCATCGGCTACAAAACGGCCACCGACGATGCCCCGCACCGGAAGAATGTGATTATAGAGAAGGCACTCCGCCGCAAATTCTCGCCAGAGTTCCTGAACCGCATAGACGACCGCATCCTGTTCAATTCCCTCACGAAAGAGGATGTGGAGCAGATTCTGGAAATTGAACTCAAGAAGTTCCGCAGCCGCATTGCCCAGATGGGCTTCGACATCAAGGTTTCCAAAGAGACCAAAGAGAAGATCCTGGCAGAAGGTTATGACCCGGAATTCGGCGCCCGCCCGCTGGGACGTGCCATCCAAAAGTATCTTGAGGACCCTGTCGCCGAAAAGATCATTGCCGGCGAGAAACCTTCAAAATGCTAGTATGAGACGTCTGTTTGTCACAATTTTGTTACTTGCGGCAATAGTTGCCTGCAAGCCTGCCGCCAGCGAGCTCATTCCCAAGGCTCCCGACTATGACAATCCACAAATGTGGACTATACGTGACTGCGACGCCGACAACACCGGTGCAGATGTTTTTTATGTGGTTTCTACCTGGGAAGAGGACTGGGCGGATACGACCGGAAGGGTATGCCATTATGCAGATGTGTGGAACAAGGCTCACCGTAAGCATATGGGCATCGAGATAAACCGAGTGGCAGATTTTATGTCGCCCGGAAACCGTTTCTTTGCGCCGTACTATCGTCACGCAACCATAGATGCTTTTCTGCCGCGCAACGACTCAATAGCATACGCCCGCACCAGGATCTCTATGAGCGATGTGTGCAACGCATTTGACTGGTTCCTTGCGCGTCGCGACACGGCCCGCCCTCTTATCATTGCCGGCTTCAGCCAGGGTGGTATGGCTGTAGTAGAGCTTCTGAAGCATATGGACGATGCGACCTACAGTCATCTTGCGGCTGCATATGTCCTTGGCTATAAAGTAACTGAACAGGATATGGCAGAATCGGACCATATTGTCCCTGCCCAAGGAGCAGACGATACCGGCGTAACCATTTGTTACAATACGGTAAAAGATATCCAGTACATTAATCCAATGGTGGCATCCACCACTTTTGGCATCAATCCGGTGAACTGGTGCACAGATGCAACGCCGGCCGTTCTGTATGATACTATCACGGTGACTCTCTCACCCGAATATCACGTGTTGGTTGTAGAAGGTTACAGCGGAGACGAGTATCATCCCTACAAGGATTTCATAAATGTGGGCGACATCCACAGTTGCGAACCCTGGCTCTACAGCGACTGCCTTAAAGAAAACATAGCTGTCCGTACAAAAGCTAAAAGAGGAATATGATTATAAAAAAGTTATTAATTGCCGCCTTCTCTCTTGCCATAAGCGTGTGTCTGTCGGCGCAGAACAAAACTATCATAATCACGGAGTCGTCGTTGCCTTATTATTCTCAATCCTGGTTCTATTCAGGAGCAGGCAATGATTTGCAGACATCTCAGATCAAAACCTACTGGGACGAGGGTAAGCGGATCACTTCTGTGGCCTATACAACCAAAGGCTGGTTCGTGACAATGGCACAAGGCACCGGGATTACTCAGCAGCAATACAAGCGTTCTGAGTCCTGGCCCAATGAATGGATATCCGAAGAATGGAAAAACGACTATTATATCACTTCCATCTCCCGCAGCGACAAAGAGTGGCTTGTGGTTATGTCCAAGGGCATTGATTTTACCGATCAGTCCTGGAAGAGGGATTCTTGGGAAAACCTGCGTCCCTGGATTCTGGAAAAAAGGGACAATGGGTTTTTTATCACTGATTTGGCATTCAACGGGACCAAATGGACCGTTGTCGTGAGTAAGACATCCAAATTCAAAACCCAGGGCTTTTTGTTTGCCGATAATGACAATGTTATTTCAAAAATCAAGTCGGATGTATATAACAATGGCTACAACGTTCATCTGCTAGAGTACGGAGACGGTGAATTCTTCGTTGTGTATGGCAATTACAGCAAAGACGACTCCAGACAACAGAATTATATTATCAATCCGTCGGATGTCAATTCATACATCAGCAACAGATGGGACGAATCGCATAACATTTCTTATTTAGGCGGTGGCTTTTCCGGGAGTGCGAGCCAGACTCCCTCATCCAAGCCTCAGCAGCAAAATACCTTACCCGCAAAATATCTTGTTTCACACTACGGGATGTATGGACAGGAACGGGTAGGAACTTTCCACTATTTGGACGATGGCGGCACCGATGGTCACGCGCGTATCCATACTCTTAAGTTTGAGAAGTCAGATGGAAAGTACCGTATCAGATTCCCGGCAGCCACATATAATTTGAAAGAAGTAACCTCTACGGAGTTTGTTTTTGAAAATGACATCAGGCTTGGCCCGGATCCGTATTGGAGCTACTATATGGCCGGCACTATGACCCAAGAGCTGAAAGAAAAAAGGGATGAACAGTTTAGGATCAGGGTTTCAAAAGATTGGGACAGGATCGTTATGAATGGAAAGACCATAATGATCGCAGAAGTGACCAAGGAGTACTTTGACGCCGCTTTGGAGATCAATAAGAAAGCGTATCAAATGGCAATGGAATCCGCTGTCTATATTCCTGATCAAAGCTATCACAGCGAAGTCGCTGACCAGTTGCAGGAAGCGATTGAAGAAAGCGAGCGTAAACTGGATGCCATGAACGGCAAACAGAACGATCTATACAAGAAGAGGGACGATATGAACAGGGGACATACTATCATCCGCTACAAGTATACTAACACTCCGTCAACACCATCAGTGTGGTGTCCCATCTGCAACAAATATGACAAGCCGCACGACCACGTCCTGAACGACGGGCGGCATTAGTTTTATTCAGTGAATTTCTTGCCGTCGCCCCAGGCTTTGCCCACAATATGGCCAATGGAGCGGTAGGTCATATTCGCAGCGTCAAAAACGATAGGCTTGAGTTTCTCCAGATCTACTTTGCCGCCGGTGAGGATACTTTCGTGGGCACTCATATTTATCACTTCGCCCACAAGGATGCCATCGGCCCAACTGACCACCTTGCACTCCAGGGTGAGGGGATACTGGTCAATGATAGGGGCGTCCACGTTGGGACTCGGGGTAAAGGTAAATCCGACCTTGCCTACTTTGTCGGCCACTTTGTGAGCGCTCGCCAGACCGAAGAAGTCTGACTCGGCCACGGTGCGTTCGTCGGCAAAGCTCACAGTAAAGGCGCCGGTAAGCTCCAGATTCTCGGTGGTTTTGTGTTTGGAAAGGCTCACTACAATCTGCTTGAAGTCGTACTGTCCAGCCCAGGCAGCCATCATCACGTCAGGGGTGTGGTTCTTGTCCCAAGTGGCAATCATCACGCAGGGCTGCGGAGTGGTCACAAGTGCGTGGTCAGGCCCGAAATTGACGCGGCCCTCCACTTCTTTAAAGCTATCTTTTGTGCTCATATAGATTCTTAATATTACTTGTACTTCTCAAAGTTGTATTTTTTCCTGAGTTCGGCTTTGGTCTCTTCGTCCTGATGGGTGAAATAGTTCTTGAAGCCTGGGCAGAAATTGATGTGCCACCTCCAGAATCTTCCCGGAAGTGATTTGGGGTTCTTGTCGTAATGAGCCCTCAGTTTACAGTTTTCGCAAGGGTATTGTGCCATAGTCGTGCCGTTTATTTTATTTCGGCGAGTTGTCCTGTGACAGAGTCGATAATGAAGCCGCGGACGGTGATGGTCTTTGGAACCAAGGGGTGGCTTACAATTGCTTCTACGGTTTTGCGAACGGAAGCCTCGGTATCGTGGAAACCTTCCAGCCACGGCCCGATGCCTTTGCCTTCCCATTCTTTCAGTACTTCATCTGAAATTCCCGACTCAAGCATATGGGGTTTGAAATGATCATAGCTCATATGGCAAGCGCCGCAGGTAGAGTGGTGGACCACCATAATTTCAGTCACACCAAGTTCGTATATCGCCACCAATATCGACCTTATTGCCGAATCGGTCTCGAATATCACCAGCCCGCCGGCATTTTTGATGATCTTGGCATCGCCGTTTCCCAGCCCAAGCGCCTTTGGCAGAAGTTCCGTGAGCCGTGTGTCCATACACGTGAGCACAGCCAGTTTCTTCCGGGGATACTTATCCGTAACATACGGCTCATATCCCTTTCTCTCCACAAACTGCCTGTTATATTCCAGAATCTCGTCTATCATATCATTCGGTTTTATACAAAGGTAGTAATTGTTTGATTTATTCTATAAGGCAATATACCTTTGCGCCACTATGGAAATTACATTGGAACAGATAATCGAGGTTTTGCGTGAGGCGGCGGTGCTGATGGTAAGAAGTGGATTTGAAGTGCACGACAAAGGCACTATAGAGAATCTTGTGACATCGTCTGACCTGGCAGTGCAGGAGTTCCTGACAAATAAGCTGGCCGAACTGCTGCCCGGATCGGGCTTCCTGTGCGAAGAAGAAGACCTGAACGACATTGCAGGCCACGAATACGTATGGGTTATCGACCCCATAGACGGCACGGCAAACTATGCCAGAGGCAACCGTAACTGCTGCATAAGCGTGGCTTTGACTAAAGGCGGGGAACAATATATGGGAGTCGTATATAGCCCCTGGCGCGGAGAATGCTACTATGCCAAGAAAGGGCAGGGGTCATACTGCAACGGCGCCCGGCTTAAAGTCAGCGACAGGCCCTTTGAAAACGGACTGCTCTTCACTGCGATGAGCACCTACAGAAAAGAATGGTCCAGGCTCTGCAGCGACATAATATACGACTTGTATATGCAGTGCAACGACGTGCGGCGCACCGGCTCTGCCGCCGTGGAATTATGTATGACAGCAACCGGCTATAACGACCTGTATTTTGAGTTAAGACTGATGCCCTGGGACTATGCGGCTGCTACCCTGATACTTAAAGAAGCCGGCGGATGCGTGTGCAACTTCAAAGGCGAAGAGCCGTCGCTGTATGTTCCGGATATGGTGATTGCCGCCAACAACGAGGCTAACTGCCGGCGTATTCTGGACACCGTGCGGCGGCATATAGACAAACTTCCTTATTGATTTAAAGCGAAAGCAGCGCAGCCGTAAGCCGCGACCACGAGAACTGCAGCTTCTGCGCTGCGATGCCCTCTGAAAAGTCGGGACGATTGGCGTAGAAATCGGCAATGGCGATGGCGATGGATTGCGGAGTAGGGTCCACCACATAACCGCACCTGCCATCCGGGACAATCTCAGGCAGGCCGCCCACATTGGTCACAACCATAGGCTTGCAAAAATGATAGGCCACCTGGGTGATACCGCTCTGGGTGGCCGTTTTGTATGGCTGAACCACCAGGTCGGCAATATTGAAGAAATGGCGCACCTTATCGTCCGGGATAAATTCCGGGAACCAGTGGATGCGGCCGCGCAGCCCCAAATAACTCTCCATTTCGTAATACTTGGCACTGTCGCCGTAAAACTCGCCGGCAACTATCAACTGAGCATTGCTGTGCTGGAGATCTTCGCACGCCATAGCCTGAAGCAGCAAATCCAGGCCCTTGTAGTCGCGGATAAGCCCGAAGAACAGATAATAATCGGTGTCCGGATCCAGATTCAGGGCTGCGGCGGCAGTTGCCTTGGGCTCTATGGGACCATAATGATCGTATAGCGGGTGCGGAGCGTAAGCCACAGGCTTGGAAGAGTCGAACTGCCTAAGCTCGCTAATCACCGAATCGGACATTGCCAGAAAACCGTCCACACTCTTCACAAAGAACTTGGCGAAAACCTTGTCACCCGGCTTATGGTCGTGAGGGATGATATTGTCTACAAGAGACACCACCTTGATACCGCGGCGGCGCAGATATCGGCCAATAGTGCCCAGGCTGGGTCCGAAATAGGGCATCCAGAAACGCAGCATCACCATATCGGGCTTCTCTTTATAGATCCTGCGGGCCACCTTGAGCCAATTGAAAGGATTCACACTGCTCAGTGCGCGCACGATATCCAGCCCTTCGGGGGCCGGGTCGGTGGTAAACTGGGTCTTGCCCGGGAAAAGGAAGCTAGGGTACTGCAGCGTGAAGGTGTAAATCTTCACCGTGTGGCCCTCGTCAATAAGCTGACGAGCCAGCCGCTCGTTAAAAGTGGCTATGCCGCCCCTGTAGGGATATGCCGGTCCGACAATTACAATCTTCATATATGCAAATATACAACTTATTGATTATTCACATAAAGTTTTTAATTTAGATGTTTGTAATATGGAAAAAGTTAAAGTAATCGAGATTAAAAAGAGCGTTTTTGCCGAGAATGACAAGGACGCCGATGCGCTCAGAAGCGAGCTTAAGGGCAGGGGAGTGTACCTGCTGAACCTTATGTCATCGCCCGGAAGCGGCAAAACCACCACCCTTATAAAGACCATCAATCTTATAAAGGACAAAATCCGTGTCGCCGTGATGGAGGCCGACATAGACAGCGATGTGGACGCCATCAAAATCAAAGAAGCCACCGGCATACAGTCCATCCAGCTGCACACCGGCGGAATGTGCCACCTCGATGCAGAGATGACCCGCCAGGGGCTGGACAATGTGGCGTTGGAAGGTATCGACCTGGTGATTCTCGAGAACGTCGGCAACCTGGTGTGCCCGGCCGAATTTGACACGGGAGCAGTGCGTAACGCAATGATACTTTCGGTACCGGAGGGACACGACAAACCGCTGAAATATCCCCTGATGTTTTCTGTTTGCGACTTGGTGCTGGTGAACAAAACAGACGTGTTGCCATACTTTGACTTTGATATGGACAAGTGCCGCGAATTTGTCGCTATGCGCAACTCCAAGGCACGGGTTATCCCCATCTGCGCCAAGACCGGCGAAGGTGTGGGCCAGTTTGCCGACTGGCTGCTGGCCGAGGTAAATAACTGGAAAAACAAATAATATTATATCTGCTTATGCCCGAGATGTCAACCAAATTTGTCCCCAAGCACAAGGGCGACAAAAACCCGAATCCCAAGCTTTTGAAATTTGTGCGGCACGTCACCGACCGCATCCCCGGCAAAATCAAGATGGACTCCAACGCCCCCGAATACTGGGGCCTGGCCTGCATCTTTGAAGACGAAATGGATGCGGTAACCCGCGAGGCTTCGCTGGACCTGCTGCTGGATATGCTTCCCAAGAATTTCTTCAAGGTGCGCAAGCATCACGACTACCACTTGCTGCACCATATGAATCACGAGAAGCACTACACCCCGGATGACAAGTCGTTCGATGATTTGCTGGACAAACTGGCATATTTCGGGATGCTGGAATATGACTACGGTGACAAATATACAGATGACGGGCCGGTAGAGGGGACAACCTACAACCGCGAAGACCGCATCTACTGGGTGCCGATGTTCGTGCCCGGCAGCGCCGAGTATACCAATATGAACACCGATCTTATGGACAAGCATCCCGAGCTGGCGATGTTCTTCGAGAGGATGACTTTCCTCCCTCTTGAGAAAATCACCCCTATGGTGCCTATGGGCGGCAGCGGTATCGGTATGCACGTCATCCCGGTAGAGAAGGCCATCAGTATGGAGAATCAGTCTGTAAGCATAGAGCACATTTCTTACTGGCTGAAGAAGTATGAAGGCCATCTTGGCGTGGGCATCTGCTCTTGCCGCTACGGCCGCAAGAAGCTTGACGAGGGCTGCGCCGACGACTACCGCGATTGGTGCATAGGTGTGGGCGATATGGCAGATTATCTGCGCGAGACGGGCCGCGGCCACGACATCACCTACGACGAGGCGATGGCCATCCTTAAGAAGGCAGAGGACCACGGCTTTGTGCATCAGATCACCAATATAGACGGCGAGGGAAAAATCTTTGCGATATGCAACTGCAACGTGAAGATATGCAACGCGCTGCGCACCTCGCAGCTGTTCAATACGCCCAATATGAGCCGCAGCGCCTATGTGGCAAAGGTTGATCCCAAAAACTGCGTCGCCTGCGGCCGTTGCGTGGAATATTGCCCCGCCGGTGCCGTGAAGCTGGGTCAGAAACTCTGCACCAAGCACGGTGAGCAGACCTATCCCAAGCAGGAGCTGCCCGATGCCGCCAAGTGGGGTCCCCACAAGTGGAACGAAGACTATCGCGACCGCAACCGTATTAATTGCTATCCCACCGGCACTGCACCCTGCAAGACTGCCTGCCCGGCACACATTGCCGTTCAGGGCTATCTGAAAAAGGCAGCCGAGGGCAAATACCGCGAGGCGCTTGAGCTCATCAAACGTGAGAACCCGTTCCCGGCAATTTGCGGCAGGGTATGCAACCGCCGTTGCGAAGATGCTTGCACACGCGGCACAATAGACCAGCCAATAGCTATCGACGCCGTCAAGAAATTCATTGCAGAGCAGGATCTCAATAGCGAGCACCGCTTTGTACCCGAGGTCAATATATGTTCTAATGTCCAGGATCGCTGGGAAGAGAAAATCGCCATTATCGGCGGCGGCCCTGCCGGCCTTAGCTGCGCATATTATCTGGCCACTATGGGTTACAAGCCCACCGTGTTCGAGAAGAACCCGCTCCCGGGCGGTATGATGCAGTACGGCATCCCTTCTTATAAACTGGACAAGAAAGTCATAGCAGCCGAGATAGATATCCTTCGCGAGATTGGCGTGGAAATCAAGACCGGCGTAGATGTGGGGAAGGATATCCCTATAGATGAACTCCGCAGCCAGGGCTACAAGGGATTCTATGTGGCTATCGGTTGCCAGGGCGGACGTCTGCCCGGCATCCCCGGAGAAACTCTGCCCGAATGCACCACCGCCATCGACTTTTTGCACAAGGCCAACTGCGGTGATGTGAAACTCACCGGTAAGGTGGTGGTTGTGGGCGGCGGCAATGTCGCCATAGATGCAGCCCGTGTGGCAAAACGCAGCGGCGCAGAAAGCGTGACTATGCTCTCGCTGGAGACGGAAGACATTATGCCGGCATCTTTGGAAGAGCGCCGCGAGGCCCGCGAAGACGGTGTGGAAATCAAT
Organism: Bacteroidales bacterium; assembly: GCA_016290415.1. Classification (GTDB taxonomy): domain Bacteria; phylum Bacteroidota; class Bacteroidia; order Bacteroidales; family UBA932; genus Equibacterium. Next base: position 14,708 of record JAEETP010000019.1, on the reverse strand, counting down.
CCCGGCTGGGGTCCTAAAGAGGTCCTTGGCGAGGGCAAGGTCAGCGGCATCGTGTTCAAGAAATGCACTTCGGTGTTCAATGCAGAGCATAAGTTCGCTCCAGAATACGACGATAATCAGCTTATCACAATAGATGCAGATATGGTGATTTTCGCCATAGGCCAGATTGTGAATCTGGGCTCGCTGCTCGAGGGCAGCAAGGTGGAATTCTTCCGCGGAGTATATCCCGTGGCAGACAAACTCACATACCAGACCGCGCAGGAAGACATCTTCACCGGCGGCGACTGCTTCACCGGGCCCAAGTTTGTGATTGATGCCATCGCGGCCGGCAAGGAGGCTGCCGAGAGCCTTCACCGCTATGTACAGCACGGCCATATGACCATAGGCCGCAACCGCCGCGATTTCATAGAGCTGGATAAGAGCGATATCAAGGTAGAGAGTTACGACAACTCTTCGCGTCAGGACCCGGGCGTGGAAATAAAAGAAGACAAGTTCCGCGAATATGCCCTCACTCTCACCGAGGAGCAGGTCAAGAAAGAAACCGCCCGCTGCCTTAGCTGCGGCGCCTCTGTGGTAGATGAGAACCGCTGCATCGGCTGCGGCATCTGCACCACCAAGTGTGGCTTTGACGCCATCCATCTCTACCGCGAAAACCCCGGCGCCAGCGTGATGCGCACCAGCGAAAACAAGTTTGACGGCATCCTGCCATATATGGTGCAGCGCACCGGCAAGATTCTCTTTAAAAAGAAGAAATAATGCACGAACTGGGCATTGTGTTCTATATTATCCGCGACGCCAAGCAGGCCGCCCTGGAAAACGGGGTGGGGCATATCGACACGGTGGTAATGAATATCGGAGAAGTATCCACCGTGGTGCCTGAGTATCTCTCTGACTGCTGGCGTTGGGCGGCCGACAAAGAACCTATGCTCAAAGGTTGCGAACTCAAGATAAACCCGATTCCCGCGGTGAGCTGGTGCGATGCCTGCAAAAGCGAATACGCCACAGTTGCGCACGGCAAAAAATGCCCCATCTGCGGCAGCGACGCCACCTGGCTGCTACGCGGAAACGAGGTTGAGATAAAGGAGATAGAAATAAAAGAATAGTTATATGAGTTGTTTTTTAGTACCACTGGTGCAGGCTGCGGCCACCACCATCTACCGTAAACACTTTTGCAAGACAGATTCCGATTCACACCCCAATGTACTCAAGCGCAACGTCCCGGCTCTGGAAAAGATGCTCTGGGGCGGCAGCATTATGCTGATTGTGGATCACATTATTAACGGAGAACTCACCTGGCGGTTCCCGTTCTTTACCGCCCTTACAGCCGAGGGCGGCGCCTCGGTATTCTGGGGAGAAATCCTCACCGTGGGTGTCCCTATGTCGGTTGTCCTGACACTGGCATGGATTCTCTATGCCGTGATCAAAGAGCGCAAGACTGCAAAGAATACTCAATCTATATAATCTTTATTAAAACCAAACAGTTATGTTTTTCCAAGTTTATGGGGCTAACGCCCTTGCACAATGGGGAATGCTTCTCGTGGTCCTGCTGGGCCTGATTCTCCTCAATGAATTTGCACGCCGCACCAAAACCGGCGGCATCATCACATTCTTCGTGGTGCCCATCATCCTGACGGTCTATTTCATTGCCATCGCTGTTGGTGCACGCGCCGGCGCTTCATGGGCTGTGAACAACCAGACCCACGTATTTATGAACGGCTGGTTCCACTACGCAAAGCTTTATGCCGCCCTCACCGGCTGCATCGGCTTTATGATGATCAAGTACAAATGGGGTATAGGTGCAAAGCACTGGTTCAAACCCTTCCCGTTCATTATCGTGGCCATCAACATTCTCATCGCTGTGGTTTCTGACTTTGAGAGTGCAGTGATGGGTTGGAACAAATGGTGGCTTTCCAGCGAAGGCGTTTGGCTCTATGGCGGCCCCCACAATGTGATGAACGGTATTGCCGGTCTGCTCAATATCCTGTGTATGACCGCATGGTGGAATGTTTATCCTTCTAAAGATAAGAAGGATATGATCTGGGCCGATATGACTTGGGTCTACATTCTGGTCTATGATATCTGGAACTTTGCTTATACATACAACTGCCTGCCTACCCACAGCTGGTATTGCGGTATCGCCCTGCTGCTGGCTCCCACCATCGCAGCCATTTTCTGGAACCGCGGCGGCTGGATCCAGAACCGCGCCAACACCCTGGCCATCTGGTGTATGTTCGCACAGGTATTCCCTCTGTTCCAGGAGACCTTCAAGGACGGTCGCCAGTGGTTCAGCTGGGCCGTGCTGCCCGTACAGTATCCCGAAGGCGTCGAGACTGTCAAGACTCTCTATGAGGTTGCCGGCGGCGAAGCAGCTGCAGTTGGCACAACTGTAGATTCGGTTGCTGCCAATCCTACGGCAATGATAGTGATAAGCGCTTTGGCCCTTGCAGTCAACGTGGTTGCCCTTGGCTATATAATCTATGTTTCCCGCAAGCGCAAGATCAATCCTTACAAGCAGGATGTCTTTATCAACCAGAAGTATTACAAAGATGCGATGGCACGTGCAGATGTTGCGTAATTAGCTAATTTTATTACATTTGCTCTCGCATTTAATACTTAATACAATGAAAAAGATTTTTGTTACTCTTTTTGCTATGCTGGCTATGTCTATGGCAATGCCCGCACAGAACGTTTCTTTCAGCAAGAACAATGACATGGCTTTTGGCAACGACTGGTTTTTTGTTGAGCCTCTGAGTTACCTTGGCTATGGTTACCAGATCAAGAGCGGTTATCCCGACAAGGCTGGTTACAGCGACGAGTTCTTCATGAATGCAATGGAACTTGGTTTCCGCCCCTTCAGCGCAGGTCTTATCTCTATCGGCGTTGACTGGACAATGAATACCTATCGCCTTGACAAGACCCACCTCTGGGGTGCTGAGGACCACGGTAAAGTATGGGCAAGGGATGCTTCATCTCTGCCTGGCAGCACCACTCTCAAGAGCTCCAGACTGCGCGTCCACACTTTCTCAATTCCTTTGAGCTTTGAGGTTCGTGCCGGCAAGGGTGCTTTCCGTATTGGCGCAGCAGGTGAGTACAACCTCCCCGCTAATGTCAGGAACAGGACCAATGACGGGAGCAAGACTACCAAAGAAGTCAAGAAGGGCATCGGCGTGAACGAGTTCACCTACAGTGCATTCGGCGCCATCTCCTACGGCGGTTTTGGTATTTATGTGAAGTATCGTCCTTCATTCCAGTTTGCAGAAGGCAACGGCCCTCACTTCAACAACCTCTGCGTAGGTCTTGTATTGGGTCTGGGTATGTAATTAAACTTGAACTTAAACGAAAACCGCAGTCGTATTCCACGGCTGCGGTTTTTTTGCAACAAATATTAACTACCTTATAAACAGGAGTTCTCTGTATTTCGGGAGCGGCCAGAAGGAGTCGTCTACCACAAGCTCAAGCTTGTCTATCTGGTAGCGGATTTCATCCATCTTGGGCGCCACAGTGTCGTGGTATGCAATGGCCTTTTTATGCTCGTCTTCTATAACATTGGCCTTTTTGCGAGCGTTGACCAGCTCTTCTACCATAATCTCTATCCGGGCGGTTCGTTCGGCAATTTCTTCAATTATCTTAACATTCCGTTCAGACAGTTTGTCTGCCTTGACAGCCGTAAAGGTTTTATGCATATCGCATACATTTTCAAGCAGCTGACTTTGATAGCGGGTGGCAACCGGGATAATGTGGTTCATTGAAAGATCTCCAAGCACTCGAGCCTCTATCTGTATCTTCTTGGTATAGGTTTCCCATTTTACCTCGTTGCGGGCCTCAAGCTCTTTCTTTGTCATCACGCCCAGTTTTGAGAACATATCAATACTGGTCTTGTCCAGAAAACGCTCGAAAATCACAGGGCAGGACTTCTCCGTGTCCAGACCCCGTTTCTCGGCCTCTACAACCCATTCGTCACTATAGCCGTTGCCATCGAAGCGAATGGGTTTGCAAGTAGCAATGTCCTCACGAACCACGTCCAGAATGGCGTGGAAGACCGGGTTATGTTCTCCGGATGCGAATTTCTTATCTTTGGAGATGGCCTCTATGCGTTTGTCAACCCTTGTCTTGAAATTTGCCAACGCTTCTGCAACAGCACTGTTCAGGGCAATCATTGCACTGGCACAGTTGGCCTCACTGCCCACGGCGCGGAATTCAAACCTGTTGCCGGTGAAAGCGAACGGGCTGGTACGGTTGCGGTCGGTATTGTCTATCATTATCTCCGGTATTTCGGGGATATCCATCTTCATGCCTTGCTTGCCGGCCATTGACAGGGAATCGGTATCGGCTTTTTCTATATGGTCCAGCAGTTCGCTCACCTGTTTGCCAAGGAAAGACGATATAATTGCAGGCGGCGCCTCGTTTGCACCCAGACGATGGGCGTTGGAAGCCGACATTATGCTGGCTTTGATAAGGCCGTTATGACGATACACACCCATAAGCGTCTCTACAATAAACACGACAAACCTAAGTGTGTCCTCTGTGGTTTTGCCGGGGGCATGCAGTCTTACGCCGGTGTCTGTGGAGAGGCTCCAGTTATTGTGCTTACCGCTGCCGTTGATGCCGGCAAAGGGTTTTTCGTGCAGCAATACGCGGAAGGCGTGCTTACGGGCAACCTTTCGCATAAGGCTCATCAACAACATGTTGTGGTCCACGGCAAGGTTGGTTTCCTCAAATATAGGAGCAAGTTCAAACTGGTTGGGAGCAACTTCGTTGTGCCGGGTCTTGCAGGGTATGCCCAATTCCAGTGCCTGTATCTCCAGATCCTTCATAAAGGCCTGTACACGGTCGGGGATGGTGCCGAAGTAGTGGTCGTCCATCTGCTGATTCTTTGCAGAATCGTGCCCCATCAGGGTTCGCCCGGTGAGCAGAAGGTCCGGACGGGCAGAGTATAGTCCTTCATCTACCAGAAAATATTCCTGCTCCCAGCCGAGTGTGCTGATAACTTTATTCACATTGGGGTAGAAGTAGCGGCAAACGTCAGTTGCAGCAACGTTCACAGCGTGCAGGGCCTTTAAAAGGGGAGCTTTATAGTCAAGCGCTTCTCCACTATAAGAAATGAAAACTGTGGGTATACAGAGGGTGTCATCTATAATAAAAACCGGAGATGTGGGGTCCCACGCAGAATATCCGCGCGCCTCAAAGGTAGAGCGGATGCCGCCGCTGGGGAATGAGCTGGCGTCGGGTTCCTGCTGTACCAGCAGCTTGCCGCTGAATTCTTCAATCATTCCACCCTTGCCGTCGTGTTCTATAAATGAGTCGTGTTTCTCTGCTGTGCCTTCTGTCAATGGCTGGAACCAGTGTGTATAGTGAGTCACGCCGTTTTCGCTGGCCCACTGTTTCATTCCGGCAGCAACAGCGTCTGCTACTGCCAGATCAAGCTGGGCGCCGTTGTCTATAACATTCATCATTTTTTCATAGACCTGCTTGGGCAGGTACTTGTACATCTTTTCGCGATTGAATACCTTTTTTGCGAAGTATTCGCACGGTCTCTCTGCCGGGACCTTTACGTCGAGCGGTTTCTTCTTGAATGCTTCCGCTACGACCTGGAATCTTAAGTTAGCCATAATCGTGTGGTTTATTGTGTTAGAACAATCTTTCTATTCTTTTAAGCGCCTCTTCAGTCTGGGCGTGACTGCCAAATGCTGTGAAACGGACGTATCCTTCACCTGACGGGCCGAAGCCTGCACCGGGGGTACAGACAACGTGTGCACGCGAGAGAAGATTGTCGAAAAACTTCCAACTGGGTTCTCCGTGAGGTGTCTTCATCCATACATATGGGGCGTTTTCGCCACCATATACTTCATAACCTAGCGTACGGAGGCGCTTGAGCATCATTTCTGCATTTTGCTTATAATAGTCTATCGTTGCCCGCACCTGCTCTTTGCCTTCAGGAGTATATATTGCTTCTGCGGCTCGCTGGCTCAGATAGCTGGTGCCATTGAATTTAGTGGACTGCCGTCGCAGCCATAGTGGGTTCAGTGGAATCCGTTCTCCGTCCATTGTTGCTGCCGTTACTTCTTCGGGAACGATTGTGTATCCGCAGCGGACACCGGTGAATCCGGCAGTCTTTGAGTAACTGCGGAATTCTATCGCGCATTTGCGTGCTCCCCGGATCTCGTATATGGAGTGGGGGATATCCGGGTCTTGAATATATGCTTCGTATGCTGCATCGTAAAAGATAAGCACGTCGTTTCGCAGTGCATAATTGACCCATTTGCGCAGTTCTTCACGTGATATCACTGTGCCGGTGGGATTGTTGGGGTAACACAGATATACAACATCCACACGCCGGTTGGGTATCTCGGGTATGAAGTTGTTCTCTGCCGTGCAGGGAAAGTAAATGACATTCGACCACCTGTCGTGGATGTCTTTTTCTCCCGAACGGCCAATCATTGAGTTAGAATCCAGGTAAACAGGGTATATCGGGTCTGTTACTCCTATTGAGTTATCCCACCGTATCAGTTCCTGAATGTTGCCGGTGTCACTTTTGGCGCCGTCATTAATAAACACTTCGTTGATGTCGAGATGGATTCCGCGAGGCAGATAGTCATTCTTAATAATAGCCTCACGCAAAAACGGGTATCCCTGTTCGGGGCCATAACCACGGAATGTATCTTCACGTCCCATCTCGTCAGCGGCCTTGTGAAGAGCCTCGACCACGGCAGGGGCCAGCGGCCGCGTGACATCTCCGGTACCAAGGCTGATAACGTTGACATTCTTGTGGGCAGACTTGAATGCGTTCACCTTGCGGGCGACATCGGCAAACAGATAGTTGCCGGGCAACTTTAAGAAGTGTTCGTTAACAAGTGCCATATTCTATATCTCCTTCATATACAAGTTCTGCTGGGCCGCTCAGATACACGTGCCCTACCGGGGGATTCCATTCTATATCCAGGTTGCCGCCATCCATCTCTATAGTCACTTTGTTTGAGGCCCGCTCACAAAGCAGGGCGGCCACAGCTGTTGCACAGGCACCCGTACCGCACGCCTTTGTGATTCCGCTGCCGCGTTCCCAGACTCTGGTGCGGATCCTTTCCGGGGAAATGACTTTTGCGAATTCGATGTTGCAGCGCTGCGGAAATGCGGGATTCTTTTCCAGCGCTGCGCCATATGCAGCAATATCAATAGTGTCTGCATCGTCACAGAATACCACAAAATGGGGATTACCCATTGAAACAAACATTCCGGTGAATTTGCGACCCAGAGCCTTCAACTCATTTTCTTTTCCGTATGAGCCAATAAACTGATCTTTACAGTCCAGCACGGGTTCCAGCATATCAACAATTACATTCTCTACTGTTGAGCCGTCTTCGCCAACCTTGAGCCATAAGTTCTTCACACCAGATGCAGTCTGAAGTCTTATAAGATTCTTGCGACTGAGACCTTTCTCGTAAACATATTTCCCGATGCAGCGGGAGGCGTTGCCGCACATATCGGCTTCGCTGCCATCGGCGTTGAAAATCCTCATTGAGAAATCTGCATCAATTCCATCTGCCCTGCTTATCAGCACCAGGCCGTCGGCGCCTATTCCAATGTGGCGGTCACTCCACTTTACCGCTGCTGCAGCTGGGTTGGCAATATAATAAAGAGAGGTATCAACATAAATGTAGTCGTTACCGGCTCCCTGCATCTTGGTAAAGTGAATGGTATGTTTCATTTTGACAGTATTCAAATGCAATTTTAGGGAGTATTATGCAAATAACAAGAATAAGGGCTGATTTCTTTGCTTGAATTTATGCGTTTGATTTCAAATTTGAAGTAATATGGTGTTTACCCATCCGATTCCTATGATTAATCTCAATATCTGTTAATAAATTACCAATGATGTCATTAATTTAGGTATTTATTCGGCCCACATCCATTCCCGAGCGCTTTACTTATTTATTTTTGCGCCGGAACCTATAGATAGAAACGTGAGTATGATAAACAGAGGCCTTTACCAAAGCAGTTGGGAACACGACAGCTGTGGAGTCGGGATGGTAGTCAACATCCACGGAGGAAAAACCCACCAACTTGTAGAAGATGCACTTACGGTACTGGAGAATATGCGCCACCGCGGTGCCGAAGTCGGCAAAGACGGCGACGGAGCAGGCATCTTGCTCCAGATTCCACACGAGTTTATCCTCCTCTCAGGAATTCCTGTGCCGGAAAAGGGCAAGTATGCGACAGGTCTGGTGTTTCTGCCTAAAGATGCAGCCAGGCAGCAGGATATTCTTGCAATCATTATAGAAGAGATAGAACGCGAAGGGCTGCAACTTATGCACTTGCGGCAGGTTCCGGTTGTGCCGGAATGCCTTGGCGAGAGGGCCCTTGCCACAGAGCCGGACATCAAGCAGATATTTATTACCGGCATCGCCGACGATAAGGTGGATGTTTTTCCCAGGATACTCTATGTTATAAGGAAGCGTATAGAGCAGCGCGTCTCAGACAAGGATTTTTATTTCTGTTCGCTGAGCAATTCAAGCATTGTTTATAAAGGAATGCTTTCCAGTGTGCAATTGCGGCAGTTCTATCCGGACCTGACCAATCCATATTTCACAAGCGGACTCGCGGTAGTGCATTCGCGCTTCAGCACCAACACTTTCCCTACCTGGTCACTGGCTCAGCCTTTCCGCCTGCTGGCGCATAATGGAGAGATAAATACAATCCGGGGCAACAGAGGTTGGATGAAGGCCCGGGAAAGCGTCCTGAGCAGCGAGGCGCTTGGTGACATCCGCAAAATATCGCCCATAATCCAGCCCGGAATGTCCGATTCGGCCAGCCTGGACAATGTGCTTGAATTCTTTATGATGAGCGGAATGAGCCTGCCGCACGCTATGGCACTTTTGATTCCGGAGTCCTTCAATGACAAGAATCCTATTCCCGAGGATCTGAAGGCCTTTTATGAATATTATTCCATCCTGATGGAGCCTTGGGACGGGCCGGCTGCACTGCTGTTCTCTGACGGCCGCTTTGCCGGCGGTATGCTGGACCGCAACGGTCTGCGCCCCGCCCGATACACTATCACCAAAAACGACACAATGGTCGTGGCTTCAGAAGTCGGAGTGATTGACCTGGACCCGACCCAAGTGGTGGAGAAGGGGCGTCTTCAGCCGGGCAAGATTCTGCTTATAGATACCCAGGAGGGCAAGATATATTATGACGGTGAAATCAAGCGCACGCTGGCCGAGGAGCATCCATATCGCCAGTGGCTTTCTACCAACCGAATACAGCTTGAGAAGCTTCACAGCGGCCGGCACGTCTCAAATGCCGTGGACAATCTTCTCTCAAAAGAGTTGATGTTCGGTTATGGAGAAGAGGATATTTCTTCTTCAATAATACCTATGGCCACCGCCGCCCAGGAGCCTACCGCTTCTATGGGTAATGACACACCGCTGGCAGTTATTTCCAGCAGGCCCCAGATTTTCTTTGACTACTTCAGACAACAATTCGCACAGGTTACAAACCCTGCCATTGACTCTATCCGCGAAAGTCTGGTGATGAGTTTGGCTGAGTATATCGGACGCGTAGGAGCCGGAATATTGAATCCCGACGAGAGCAACTGCAAGATGGTCCGGCTGCCACATCCTATTTTAAACAACACCCAGCTTGACATACTGTGCAATATCCGCTACAAGGGTTTCAATACCATTAAACTCCCTATGACATTCAGCGGCAACTTGCGTTATGCGCTTGACAAGCTGTGCAAGGATGCCGAGCGATGCGTAGATGAGGGCTACAATTATATTATCCTTTCTGACAGGGATGTAGACGAGACGCATATTGCAATTCCCAGCCTGCTCGCGGTTTCTGCAGTGCATCATTACCTTATTTCCGTGGGCAAGAGGGTGCAGACGGCGCTGATAGTGGAGAGCGGAGAAATACGCGAAACTATGCACGCCGCTCTGCTGCTTGGTTATGGAGCATCCGCCTTGTGCCCATATATGGTATTTGCCATATTGGATGATCTTGTCAAAAGAGGCAAGATACAGGAAGACTATGCCACAGCAGAGACGAACTACATCAAGGCTGTATGCAAAGGGTTGCTGAAGATTATGGCCAAGATGGGTATCTCCACAATACGCAGTTACCGGGGCGCAAAGATTTTTGAGAGTGTAGGTCTCTCGGAATCGCTTCTGAGGGATTATTTCGGCACAGAAGTCAGCACTATTGGTGGTATTGGTCTTGAAAAGATAGCTGCAGATGCCCAGGCATTCCACGATTTGGCATACCATCCACAAAGCGACCTCCTCCCAAATATGGGGCGCTTCCATTGGCGCAGGGATGGCATACGGCATGCCTGGAATCCAGAGACCATTGCCAAGCTTCAACTGGCCTGCCGCAGAGGCAGCTACGAACTGTATAAGCAATACTCTTTGCTGGCCGATAATACAGACGAACCTATTTTCATCAGGGACTTTATGGGCGTCAAGTCAAATCCGATACCCCTGGATGAAGTGGAGCCGGTAGAGAAGATTGTAAAAAGATTTGTAACAGGCGCGATGTCGTTTGGTGCACTGAGCAAAGAAGCCCACGAGACTATTGCCCTCGCAATGAATAAAATGGGCGCTCGCAGCAACACCGGCGAGGGAGGAGAGGATTCTGTCCGTTATCACACAGACGTAGATGGCGTAAGCCTAAGCAGCAAGACTAAGCAAGTTGCTTCAGGACGATTTGGAGTGACCACCGAATATCTTGTCAATGCCGAAGAAATCCAAATCAAAGTGGCTCAGGGCGCCAAGCCCGGAGAGGGAGGTCAACTTCCCGGATTCAAGGTCAACGAGGTCATAGCCAAGACGCGTCATTCAATACCGGGCATTTCGCTGATCTCGCCGCCGCCTCATCACGATATCTATTCAATAGAAGATCTGGCACAACTGATATTTGACCTTAAGAATGTAAATCCTTCTGCCAAGGTTAGTGTCAAGCTTGTCTGCGAGAGCGGGGTGGGGACCATAGCCGCGGGTGTAGCCAAAGCAAAGGCCGACTTGATTGTGCTTAGCGGCGCCGAAGGCGGCACTGGTGCGAGTCCGGCTTCTAGTATGCGTTTTGCCGGGATTACGCCTGAAATAGGCCTTTCCGAAGCGCAGCAGACGCTGGTACGCAATGGCCTTCGCGGTCAAGTGCGTCTTCAGGTGGATGGTCAGATCAAAACCGGCCGCGACGTAATACTGATGGCGCTGCTTGGCGCCGATGAATTCGGCTTCGGCACGGCGGCTCTGATTGTGCTGGGCTGTGTAATGATGCGTAAGTGCAGTCAGAATACCTGCCCGATGGGAGTGGCCACACAGGATCCCAGGCTACGTGAACACTTTATGGGCAAGGTGGACCATCTTGTGAATTACTTTACTTTTCTGGCCACGGAGGTTCGCGAATATCTGGCCAAGATGGGCCTTCGCACACTTGAAGAGGCGGTTGGCCGCACAGATCTGATAGAGACTTCACCATCGCCTCTGGACTTTGGCCGTATTCTCTACCAGGAAAAGGGAGTTCTCCATCATACAGAATATAAGCCTTATAGGCTTGACGACGTGCTTGACTGCAGGATAATAAAAGCATCCGGGTCAGCCATTGAACAAGGTGAAGAAGTGACACTAGATTTCCCCATTCATAATACTGACCGCGCGGTAGGATCTATGCTCTCTGGAGTTATAGCAGGCAAATATGGCAATGACGGTCTTCCCGAAGAGACAATCAACGTCAAGTTTAAAGGGTCAGCAGGGCAGTCGTTCGGAGCATTCCTCGCAAAAGGCGTCTCTTTCAAACTGGAAGGAGAGACCAACGACTATTTTGCCAAAGGCCTTAGTGGCGGTCATATTGCAATATTGCCGCCGCGAAGCAGTGACTATGCCGCAGAGGACAATATCATTGCGGGTAATACCGGCCTTTACGGCGCCACATCGGGAGAACTATATGTCAATGGTCGCGTTGGCGAAAGGTTTGCCGTGCGCAACTCCGGAGCGATAGCCGTGATTGAAGGAGCCGGCGACCACTGCTGCGAATATATGACTGGCGGGCGGGTTGTTGTGCTGGGAGAGACAGGCCGCAACTTTGCTGCCGGTATGAGCGGCGGTGTTGCCTATGTATGGAACAAAAAGGGTGACTTTGACTATTTCTGCAATATGGATATGGTAGAAATCAATCTTGTAGAAGAGGCACAGTACCGCAAGGAACTACTTGAACTGGTGCGCCAGCACTATCGTTACACTGGATCCAAGCTGGCCCGTACAATGTTGGACAACTGGCCGCGCTATGTTGGAGAATTTATACAGATTGTGCCTATAGAATACAAACGAGTGCTGCAGGAAGAGCAGATGCGCAAGTTGCAGCAGAAGATTGCAGAAGTACAAAGGGATTATTGATAAGGAGTGTTTATTATGGGAAATCCAAAAGCATTTATTGAGGTTGCGCGGCAGGAAGCCGGTTACCGTCCAATACACGACAGGATTCACGATTTTGGCGAGGTGGAACAGACCCTGAACTCCAAGGACCGCCGCACCCAGGCATCCCGCTGTATGGACTGCGGAGTTCCATTCTGCCATTGGGCCTGTCCGCTTGGGAATAAAGCTCCTGAATGGAACGACGCCCTCTACAAGGGAGACTGGGAACTGGCCTACAAACTGCTATCTTCTACAAATCCTTTTCCTGAATTTACCGGAAGAATATGTCCGGCGCTTTGCGAGAAAGCCTGTGTGCTGAATCTTTTCAGTCACGAGCCCACTACCAATCGCGAGAATGAAGCGGCCATCACCGAGGTGGCTTTCAGGGAGGGTTTTGTTACAGTACGGAACCCGGTCCGGAACGGCAAAAAAGTGGCCGTAATTGGCGCTGGTCCCTCAGGCCTGGCCGCAGCCGATGCTTTGAACATAAAAGGCTATAATGTGACGGTATTCGACAAGAACGAAGCTCCTGGCGGACTTCTGCGCTATGGTATCCCCAACTTCAAGTTGAACAAGGAACTAATCAACAGGCGCGTAGGTTTTATGAAACAGGAGGGGATAATGTTCGAACTAGGCCAGGCGATTAATGATGTTTCACCGTTGGCGTCTGAATATGATGCGGTGGTAATTGCCACAGGCACCCCCGTGCCGCGCGACCTCAAGGTCCCCGACCGCGAGCTTAAAGGGGTGCATTTTGCCCTTGAAATCCTCTCTCAGCAGAACCGTGTCCTTGCCGGTGCTGAATTCAATAAAGAAGAACGCATCACGGCAAAAGGAAAGGATGTGCTGGTAATCGGTGGAGGCGATACCGGGAGTGACTGTATAGGCACTGCCCACAGGCAGGGAGCCACCAGCGTGACCCAGATAGAGATTATGCCTCGCCCGATAGACGGTCCGGAAGACCCCAACAATCCCTGGCCAAATTATCCACGCACTTTCAAGACCACTTCATCCCACGAGGAGGGTTGCATCCGTCGCTGGAACATCAACACATTGGAATTTCTTGGTGAGGATGGTGCGCTTACGGGTGTCAAAGTGCAGGAGATTGACTGGAAGCCAAACCCGGATGGCGGACGGCCCATTATGGTGGAGAAAGGCAAGCCAGAAATCATAAAGGCGGAACTGGTGCTGCTGGCTATGGGCTTCTTCAAGCCGGAACATCCTGAATATCCAGCCAACGTTTTTATTTGCGGCGATGCGGCCAACGGACCCTCGCTGGTAGTAAGGGCGCTTGCCAGCGGCCGTGATGCTGCGGAAAAAGTAGACTGTTTTTTAAGTAGATAATATGCCTTCGACCAAGTATATTTTTGTCACCGGCGGAGTGGTCAGCAGCCTGGGCAAGGGAATCATCTCTTCTTCAATCGGGAAACTCCTGCAGGAGCGTGGCTACCGGATCACTATCCAGAAATTCGATCCATATATTAACATCGATCCAGGAACTTTAAATCCATATGAGCACGGTGAATGCTATGTCACCGCCGACGGAATGGAAACCGACCTGGACTTGGGCCATTACGAACGGTTTACCGGTATCCGCACCACCCGCCACAACTCCCAGACTACCGGCCGGATATACAAGGCTGTTATTGACAAAGAGCGCAGCGGCGAATATCTTGGCCATACAATTCAGGTGGTGCCGCATATTACCGACGAAATCAAGCGGCGTATCAAATATCTGGGAGAAAACGACGGATATGATTTTGTGATTACTGAAATTGGCGGCACCATTGGTGACATTGAGAGCGCTCCGTTTCTTGAGGCTATCCGTCAGATGAAGTGGGAACTGGGGCGTGATGCGGTGTGCATACATCTGACTTACGTTCCTTATCTAAAAGCGGCCGACGAGCTCAAAACCAAGCCCACTCAGCATAGTGTCAAGGAACTTCAGGCCAACGGAATCCAGCCCGACATACTGATTCTTCGCACAGAGAAGCACCTTGACGATCATCTGAGAGCCAAGGTGGCCGGCTTTTGCAATGTGGACCTGGAATGCGTGATCCAGAGCGAAGATTTGCCCAGCATCTACGAAGTGCCGGTCAATATGCAGAAGCAAGGCCTGGATGCCGCCATTATGCGCAAGATGGGTATTCCGGTGGGTGAAATGCCAATGCTTGGAGAGTGGAACCATTTCCTGCAGATGCGCCGCGAAGCCACCGAAACCGTAAATATAGGCCTTGTTGGCAAATACGACCTGCAGGATGCCTATAAAAGTATCAGCGAAAGCCTTAGCCATGCTGCGACCTA
>JAEETP010000003.1 GCA_016290415.1 Bacteroidales bacterium | reverse complement strand
CAGAGAAGGTCCGCATTAATCCCGGCAACTTCTCCAAGGACCACGCAGTGGCTATGGCCAAGTTTGCCGAATTGCTGGAGATTTGCCGCCAAAGGGGCACCGCCATCCGCATAGGGCTCAACCACGGCTCGCTGGGCGAGCGGATAACCTCGCAATACGGCGACACCCCGCTGGGGATGGTCCGCGCCGTGATGGAATGGCTGCAGGTGTGCGTGGACAGGGAATTCTACAATGTGACCGTATCGCTCAAGGCCAGCAACACCAAGGTTATGGCAGATGCCTACCGGCTGCTTCGCCGCACTATGGAAGATGAGCTGGGGATGGTATTCCCCCTGCACTTGGGCGTCACCGAGGCTGGCGCCGGCGACACCGGCCGCATAAAATCGGCGGTAGGCATAGGCACCCTGCTCTCGGAGGGCATCGGCGACACCATCCGCGTCTCCCTCACAGAAAATCCGGTGAACGAAGTTCCGGTGGCGCAGAAACTCCGCGCCCTGGCGGGCGGCAAACAGGTCCAAGGCGGCACCAGCTTTACAGTGGAGGCTGCCGACCGTGAAGATTTTCTGGTAAAAGCATCCTATATGATAGGTCCGGCGCTGCTGGACGGCAAGATAGACGACTTCTGCCTCAAGGCCACCGTGGGCGGCCGGGAAATGACTCAGGCCGAGATTGATTCGTTCAAGGACGACCTCCTGCAGGCCTGCCGGCGCCGGTTCACCAAACCCGAATACATCGCCTGCCCCGGCTGCGGCCGCACCCTGTACAACATCCAGAAGCTGCTGGGCGAGGTTATGGAGGCCACCAAAGAATTCGCCGGCGTAAAAATCGCCGTGATGGGCTGCATAGTCAACGGTCCGGGCGAAATGGCCGACGCCGACTTTGGCTATGTGGGCGAAGGCGGCGGCAAGGTGACCCTCTACAAGGGCTCCGAGCCGGTGATGCGCGGCATACCCCAGGAACAGGGTGTGGAAAAACTCGTGGAACTTATCCGAAACAACATATAGATGAAAAGAATATCTGCATTACTGCTGGCGCTGCTGCTCTGTTGCGGCGGCGTCTGGGCCCAGACCAAGAAAGAACTCAAGGCGTGGTTCTCCCCTATGTGCGACAAGATTGTAGAGAGCATAGAGGGCAACAGCACTATGAAAGGCCGTCTGGATGTGGAGAGCGTGGCCGTAAAGGGCAACAAACTGCAGATATACTTTACCCGATACATCAGCGACCGCGTGCTGCGAGAAGAAGATCTGGAAAAGGTCAACAGCATTATCCGCAGCAAGATGCCGGCCAAATACAGCGACTATAAAAACAGCTTCGAGGCCTACTCAAACGGCACTCCGCTAAAGAACCTGGTGGGCCGCTACCAGAGCGGGATTGGCCCCGACGCTATGGTCAAGAGCAACCGCTTTGCCCGTACCGACTACCCGCTGGTGAAGAATCTCTCCCGCAACCTGGAGGCCCCCGACGGGCTTCAGGGGCGCCACATCGCCCTCTGGCAGAGCCACGGCTACTATTACGACCAGGAGAAGGCCTGCTGGAAATGGCAGCGGCCACGCCTGTTCCAGACCTGCGAGGACCTCTTCACCCAGAGTTTCGTGCTGCCGTTTCTGGTGCCTATGCTGGAAAATGCCGGCGCGGTGGTGATGATGCCCCGCGAGCGCGACATCCAGCGCTCTGAACTGATTGTGGACCGCGACACCAGCCCCCGCGACGGAACCTATACCGAGACCAACGGCGACAAAGAGTGGCGCGACGCCAAGCCCAAGGGCTTTGCCCACAACCGCGACGTCTACCACGAAGGCGAGAATCCCTTCCTGGAGGGCGGCGCCCGCTACGTACAGACCGAACTCCACAGCGAAGATGCCTCCACGGCACACTGGGAGCCCGAAATAGAGCAGGACGGCGAATATGCGGTATATATCTCCTATCTGACCCTGCCCGAAAGCACCGCCGGCGCCGAATATACCGTGACCCACAACGGCGGCAAAACCGTGTTCCGCGTGAACCAGACTATGGGCGGCGGCACCTGGGTCTACCTGGGCACCTTTGGCTTCAGCAGCGGCGCCAAGGGCCAGGGCGTGACCCTGACAAACTGCACCGGCACCTACGGCGAGGTGGTCAGCGCCGATGCCGTGAAGTTTGGCGGCGGAATGGGCAATGTGTCCCGCAGCCCCTGGCCCAACGACGAAAACGGCCGCCCCCGCAAGCGCGACTATGAGGTGCGCAGCGAAATCAGCGGCTATCCCCGCTGGTGCGAAGGCTCCCGCACCTGGCTGCAGTGGGCCGGAATGAACGACACCATCTACTCCACCACCAAGTTTGTGGACGACTATATGGATGACTACCGCAGCCGTGCGCTGTGGGTCAACGCCCTGCTGGGCGGCTCTTCCCGCGCTCCCAAGGAACCGGGCTACAAAATCCCGCTGGACCTCTCGCTGGCCTTCCATTCCGATGCCGGCATCACCCGCTCCGACTCCATTGTGGGCACGCTGGCCATCTACACCAAGACCAGCGACGGCAAGGAAAAATACCCTGCCGGCGGCGACCGCAACATCGGCCGTGAATATGCCGACATCATCCAGAGCCAGATTGTGAGCGACATACAGGCTACCGTGAATCCTCAGTGGAGCCGCCGCGGCATCTGGGACAAATCTTACTACGAGAGCCGCGTCCCCTACGTGCCGGCAATGCTGCTGGAGCTGCTCTCCCACCAGAATTTTGCCGATATGCGCTACGGCCACGACCCCGAATTCAAATTCATAGTGTCGCGCGCCGTATACAAGGGAATGCTCAAGTTCCTGGCCTGGATCAACGGCACCGAATATGCAGTGCAGCCGCTTCCGGTGCACTCTATGGCCATTGAAATAGAAAAATGCAACGCCACAGTGACCTGGGAGCCCACCGATGACCCGCTGGAGCCCACCGCCGAGGCCAAGAGCTATATGGTGTACACCCGCATCACCGACCCCTCCTCTGCCGGCAGCTACCGCGGCGAGCCCGAAGCTGGCCTGGACGGTTTTGACAACGGCACCCGCACAGAGAGCAACTCCTTCAAGATGCGGCTGGAGCCCGGCAAGATATATAGTTTCAAGGTTGCGGCCGTGAACGAAGGCGGCGAAAGCCTCTGCTCCGAGATTCTCTCGGCTGGACTGGTGGCTGGCGCCACTGTGCCCGACGTGATTGTGGTAAACAATTTTGACCGCCTCGCAGCCCCGGCCTCCTTTGCCAGCAGCGACACCACCTTCGCCGGCTTTATGAACCATATAGACGCCGGCGTGGCCTATCAGCGCGACATCGCCTTTACCGGAGAGCAGTTCGAGTTTCGCCGCAGCGCCGGCTGGCTGACCACCGAACCCTCTTCTTTCGGCGCCAGCTACGGCAGCTGGGAAGACAAGGCCCTGGCCGGCAACACCTTTGACTATCCGCTGATTCACGGTGCCGCCATTATGAACGCCGGCCTCAGCTTCACCTCCGTGTCCCGCCAGGCTGTGCTGGACGGCAAGGTATCGCTAAAGCGCTACCGTCTGTGCGACGTGATTTGCGGCAAGCAGGTGCGCACGCCAAAGGGCAACGGCCGGATATCCTACAGCGTATTCCCCGCCGCGCTGCGCGATGCCATCACAGAATTCACCAAGAACAAGGGCGGCCTGCTGGTCTCCGGCGCCTACATTGCCAGTGACTGCCGCGACCGCATCTACGACTTTGAAATAGACGCCGCTACGGCAAAGAACGATATTGCCCCCGAGCGCAAGTTCACAGAAGAAATCCTGAAACTTGACTGGACCTGCAACAAGGGCGGCGGCAACGGCGTGGTGCGCGGAGCACAGAGTCCCTACAAATTCTCTTCTACACGCAAATACAACCTGTTTACAGGCCCCAACCCCTGGAGGTACTGGGTAGAGAGTCCCGACGGCTTCTGGCCGCAAAAAGGGGCCTTTACGGTGCTTAAATACGACGACAGCGGCTTTGGTGCCGCCGTTGCCTACAAGGGGAACGACTACCGCAGTCTAGCAATAGGTTTCCCCATAGAATGCCTCACTACACAGGAAGAGATCAACTCCCTGATGAAAGAGGCCCTTCAGTTTTTGAGATAACAAAAAAGGCAGCCCGTTCGGGGCTGCCTTTTTTAATCACAGTTGAGACTTATTTTGCATCAGCCTCTGCCTGTGCCTCGGCAATCATTGCCTCGTTTGCAGAGATGTAAACCTCTACGCGGCGGTTCTGAGCGCGGCCGTCAGCAGTGTCGTTGGTAGCAACGGGCATATTGAAAGACTTGCCCTCTGCCAGCAGACGGTCTGCAGCGATACCCTGGCTTGCGAGGAAATCCTTAACGGCATTTGCACGTTTCTGGGATACGCTCTGGTTTGCAGCCTCGGTACCGATGTTGTCGGTGTGGCCCCAGATAGTGATGTCAGTCTCGGGCATATCGGCCATCTTCTGAGCAAAGTCCTTCAGAGACTGCTTTGCAGCGTCGCTGAGCTCTGACTTGTTGAAGTCGAAGAGGATACCGTTGTCAAAGGTAACCTTTACAGAAGTCAGGTTGTTGACGTCGGTAACGGTCTCTACCTGTGCACCCTCGATAGCTGCGAGTTCAGCAGCCTTCTTGTCCATACGGTCGCCGATGATGGCACCAACGCCGGTACCTACGATAGCGCCGATTGCAGAACCGATAGCTGCAGATTTGGCATCCTTGCCAATGAGTGCGCCTACACCGGCACCTACTGCTGCACCGGAACCACCGCCTATAGCAGAACCCTTAGCCAGGTTTGACCAGGGGCCGCAGCTTGTGAGAACCATAGTTGCGCAAGCAAAAAGCAATACGAGTTTTTTCATTGTTTCTAAAATTAATTGTTAATAATGTCCTATTTATTGTCTTCTAATAAGTGAGCTGCATAAAGCTTAAGCATTCTGGCATAAATCTCTTCCGGCATCCCCTCGCTCTCTTTGCGGAGCCTTGCCACCAGCCTCTCGCGGTCTTCTACAGTGTAAAAACCGTGCCGCAGATAATCTTCCTGCCCCAGAACCATATCAGCCGCGGCATAGTTGGTGGGCCACAGCCTGAACGAATCCTTCAGTTTTTTATCCAGAATCTCTGCTAATATACGGAATTTTTCATTACGCTGTGCACTGTCGGTCTCCAAAAGCTCCTCTTTTGCAAGCGGTTTGCCAAAATCTACGTGGATGTGACCCTTGGGCTGGATAAAGCCCTGGAGCATACTGTTCACATCCTCTCCGGGCTGCTTCTTGTAGAAACCCTGACGCTCTTTGGTGAGCGTCTCCAGCGCCTTCAGCGCCCCGCAGGTCTCATATTCATAAGAGATGGTGACCGGCACTATGTTAAGCTCCAGGAAATTCTCTACGAAACTCCCCTTACCGCTCATATCCAGCATCTTCAGAAGACCCTGCTCGGTGCGGTCAAAGCCGTCTTTGGTGCGGCCGCCGCGGTGCGAGATCCAGACCGAACGCTTGCCGCCGGCAACCCTGTCGCGGATATAAGACGACAGCAGCTTTGACGACTCGTACACCACCCTGGGATTGTCGCTGCGCACCACTGTGACCATACGGTTGGAACGCATAGCCACCTCTATCTCGTGGTTTGCCAGCAGATTGTCGCCGGCGGCGATTTCGCTCTCCGGCAAATTGTTGTAGTGCAGCGCCAGCTCCATAAAAGAGGGGTCCAGCACAATGTCCCTGTGGGTAGAGAGAAATACAAACTGGCCGGGAGTGCCGTCGGCGCTCCGCAGATTCTCCAGGCCGCTGTAGCTGAACTTGGTGTGCGTCAGCTCCAGATCACGCTCCAGGATAGGCGCAATGACCTTTCCCTGAAACTCCTCTACCGTGTGGCAGCTGCGTATTAGAGAAGGCAGATAATCGTCCGGCTTGTCGGCAAAGAAAAACCTGCCGGCCTTGACCACCATATCGCTCCCTGCCAGAAGCGGCAGCTCGCGCTCTGCCTCGGCATCGGTATACGGCCTGATATCTGCGTAAATATCTTCCATTTGTATCTATTCCCTTTTAAGGATAAGCGTGACACAGGCCAGGACAAGCATTGCCGTGCAGGCCAGTGCGGGCGCTACAATCACCAAAGATAACAATTTTGCCGAAATAATTTCAGCAAAAAACGTGAATACAAAAAAGGCAATGAGTGCGACTGCCGCCAGGGCATACCATATTCTTATGGGCAAGATGCGGTTCAGCAGCACGGCCACGGCCACAACTGCCACCGGGAACATAGCCAGATAATAATCGGCACGGCCCATTGCCAGCGCCACGGCTGCCACAATGATATGGGCGATGCCGGCGCCGTAGAGCCAGCCCTTTGCGTGACGGACAGATGCGGTATTGCCGGCGCTCTTGCGCAGCGCATTGGCAGTGGCAACCCGCACCGCCTTGCGCTCTCCCACTATGTAGAAAACCACCACCGCGGCAAGCACCAGAGCCAGGGCGGCATAAAATACCACCTGAGCCCCTACACCTTGCAGCGGCAGCAGGGACAGCAAAAAGCCGATACCGGCCATAACAGCCACAATCACTATTGCCTGGGCGGCCGTGGTCACGACCTTGCGGGCATACAGGCGCCCCCTTTTCACGGCCACACACAACTCCACGCACAAAAGTGCCAGCGTAATTGAACACAAAAGCAGCATCAAACCCTTGTTGAGTGCCAGTTTGTCCAGGAATTTAAACATATTTTATATTTTTATATAAAACTATTACCTATTTTATATTAAAAAGAACTCTTACAAAGAAAGTGCCTGTCGCCTTCTGAGCAGAGAAGAATCTCCATAACTTAAGAAGCGGAAACCGTTGTCCAGGGCAAAACGGTACATATCCCGCCACCCTTCGCCTATCAGCGCGGCGATCAGCAGCAGCAAAGTGCTCTTGGGCTGATGGAAATTGGTGACCAGATACTCCACAATGCGGTATTCAAAGCCCGGCACAATAATTAATCTGGTCCTTGCGGTCAGCTTATCCAAATTATTATTGTCCAAATATTTGATGATGGCATCTATGGATTCTTTCGCAGTATAGGAATAGCCCTGGTCGCGGTACGGCTCCCACTGCTCTACCAAATCGGGTTCACCACCTTCCAGACAGTGGACGCCCAGATAATATAGCGACTCCAGCGTACGGGTGGACGTAGTGCCCACGGCAATCACCCTCTGGGTAGCAAGCCTGATGGAAAGCTTCTCCAGAAAGGCCTTGGAGACCACAAACGGCTCGCTGTGCATATTATGCTCGGCGACATTGCGGCTCTTTACGGGCAAAAAAGTGCCGGCCCCGACGTGCAGGGTCACATATTCGATATCTATATCGCGGTTGCGGATCTCCCGCATCACCTGCTCGGTGAAGTGCAGGCCGGCAGTAGGTGCAGCTACAGAGCCTTCCCTGCGGGCATATGTGGTCTGATAACGGGTATAATCGCTCTCATCAGTATCCCTATTCAGGTAGGGAGGGATGGGCATATTGCCGCACAGCTCCATAACACGTGAGAAAGATTCGCCGGTTTTCCAGTTAAACTCCACAATACAAGTGTTATCTATGCGCTCTACAAGGGTAGCCTTGAGGTCCAGAGCTGCCAAAATAGCCTGGTCTGTACTGTTGCAGTGGTCAGTTACCAAGGATACGGTCCCTTTGAAGCGCTTTAGATTGCCCACCATACACTTGAAGCGACACGTTGAATCAGTGGCAAAACAAAGCTGATAATCAACTGGTTCATATGGTTCAAGGCAGAAAATCTCTATAAGGGCGCCAGTATCCCGCCTGAAGAAGAGTCTGGCAGGAATCACCTTGGTCTCATTGAATACCATCATAGCCCCTTCTGGGAGCAGCCCGGGCAGATTCCTGAAACATTCGGCACGAGGCGTACCGTCCACATTTACAAGCAGTTTGGAATCGTCCCGCCGCTCCAGAGGAAATTTTGCAATCCGCTCTTCAGGCAGGGGATAGTCATAATCGTTGATGTCAATATCGGGTCTCATCTGATACGATTTTATGCAAAGATACAAATGATACGAAAATGATACAAAATCACTACCTAAAGCATCACTTTAAATACGTAATTTGCACACATCTGTAAATACCGGTTGTGAAAGAGTAAACATTTGACAAAAATCGGCGTTGTTACAATTGTTATGGGCCGCAATTTACAACTTATTGAATTTTGTTTTATAACTTTTTGTTATAAATAGGATTACTGTAATCTAACTAACATATTCCCAGTGTTTTGTGTTATAGAGCTAAATTATCCATATAGGTAAATGGACGTGAAAAATGTAACCGGACGGCCATATTGGGGGCTTATCGCAGATATCGCCGCCAATCTATTTTATTATACATCCGAAACTCAGTTAATTAGAAAAATCATCGCATTTAAAACAACAACTCGCCAGCATCATTCTTATTTGCCATCGTTCCATACCCGCATTGATACTTTTGTAATTCACAAATGTAATTTACAAATTTCACTTGTTCTTGTCAATTATGTTCACTACATTTGTAAAAGCGTGTTTACAGAATTTTTATGGAAGAAAGACTCAAACTTTTCCTTGCAATGGAGGGCCTCTCCCCCAGTCAGTTTGCCGACAAGCTGGGAGTTCAGCGTTCCGGAGTGTCTCACCTTCTCTCCGGCAGAAACAAGCCCAGCTTCGAGTTCATATCAAAGATGCTGGCCGCCTACCCCAAGATCAACCCCGACTGGCTGATTATGGGCACCGGCAAGGCCTATCGCGATATGCCGGGCGGCGACAGCCAGGCCACTGCCGCAGCCGATCCTGCTCCCCAGCCCCAGGCAGAATACTTCCCTAGACCTGAAGCACAGCTTCAAGAAGATTCCGTAAACGACGATCTGCCAAGCCTTTTCTCCAATCCTGAGCCGCCCAAAAAGCAAGAGGTTCCTGCCCCGCTGCCGCCAAAACCGGCCCCTGAGAAGGCCGTCATAAGTGCAAAACCCGCCCCGCAAGGCGAAAAGCGCATAGCCCAAATCACAATATTCTATACAGACGGAACTTACGAGGTCAGATAAATTTCATATATTTGTACCTATATGTACAGATTGCTGATAAGACCTCTGCTGTTTCTGTTTCCACCGGAAAAGGCCCACAAGATTGCCCTGGGGGCGCTAAAAGTAGCGCGCTACATCCCCGGAGCGCGGTTTTTCATACGTCTGGTGTGCAAGCGGCGCAGCAAATCCCTTAAAAAAGAGCTCTTCGGCATCAACTTCCCCAACCCGGTGGGCATTGCCGGCGGCCTTGACAAGAACGGCGAATATTACAACGACCTTGCAAATCTGGGCTTCGGTTTTATGGAAATCGGCTCCCTGACGCCTCTGCCGCAGGAGGGCAACCCTTCTCCCCGCCTCTGGCGCCTGCCCAAAGACCGCGCCCTGATAAACCGGATGGGCATAAACAACAACGGCGTCCGCTATGCCCTGCAGAATCTCAAGAAAAATCACCCTCATATTATTATAGGTGCCAATATTTCCAAGAATTCCGACACCGAAAACGACCAGGCGTACAAAGATTTCAGCCGTTCGCTGGCTCTGCTCTACGACTTTGTGGACTTTTTTGTGCTGAATGTCTCCTGCCCGAATGTCAAGGATCTGGACCAGCTTCAGGGTGACAATATGCTGCAGCAGGTGATTGACGGCGTGAACGAGGTGCGCCGCTATAACGAATACAGCCGTCCGGTACTGCTCAAGGTCTCTCCCGACCTGGAGCAGGCGCAGCTGGACCGCATCATACACATCTGCCTGATAAACGGTATAGACGGCGTGGTGGCCACCAACACCACCCACAGCCGCGACGGCCTCAAGACCCCTTTGAAGAGCGTCAGAGCCATAGGCCAGGGCGGCCTCAGCGGCGCTCCGCTGTTCGAGAAGTCGCTGGCCACCGTGAAATATATCCACGAAAAGAGCGGCGGGCTGCTGCCCATAATTGCCGCCGGCGGCATTATGACGCCGCAGCAGGCCCAGGAGATGCTGGATGCCGGCGCCGAGCTGATAGAAGTGTACACCGGCTTCATATACAACGGCCCCCTGTTTGCCAAACGGATTGTGAAATATCTCAAAAGGAAGAAGAAAAAATGAAAACTGCAGCCATTTGCGCAATTGGCGACGAGATACTCATAGGTCAGATTGTGGACACCAACTCCAGCCACATTGCCCGTGCGCTCAATTCTATAGGTGTGCGCGTGGGGGGCATCTCTTCTATTGGAGACGACCGCGGCCGCATACTTTCCCATTTGGATAATCTCTTAAAAGAGAATGATATAGTAATGGTCACCGGAGGCCTTGGTCCAACAAAAGACGACATCACAAAAGAGGCCCTGGCCACCCTCTCCGGCGCTAAAGGCACCCGCCGCAGCGAAGAGCAGATGGCCGTGATAGAGAGCATCCTGACCCGCCGCGGAATAGCTATGCTGGACATAAACCGCGCGCAGGCCGATGTGCCCGACACCGCCAATGTGATTGTGAACCGGCTGGGCACCGCCCCCATTATGGAGTTCATCTTCCCCGAAGGGGGCAAATATGGCCACAAGGCGGCGCTATACTCTATGCCCGGCGTCCCCTACGAGACCATCGGCGCCCTGGACGATGTTATGGCGGCCATCAAGGCGCAATTCCCTCTGGATGAGATACTACACCGCACCATCGGAACCTTTGGTTTAGCTGAATCGGTGCTGGCCAAAAAGATAGAGGCTTGGGAAGATGCCCTGCCCGACTATCTGCACCTGGCATATCTGCCCAACTCCATCTACGGAGTGCGGCTGCGCCTTAGCTGCTACGGCGCCCACGACGCAGAGCGCAAAAAAGCCCTGGACAGCGCTGTGGCAGAGCTCTATGACCTGCTGGGCAGCTACATCTACGGCGAAGGCTCCGACACCCTGCAGACGGTGATTCCCCGCCTGCTGCAGTGCCCGCCCGATGCCGCATACCAGGAGACCATCTCCGTGGCCGAGTCCTGCACCGGCGGCCTGGTATCTAACCTTCTCACCAGCGTGCCCGGCAGCAGCGTTTACTATAAGGGCAGCGTGACCAGCTATGCCAACGAGGTCAAGATGAACCTTTTGAACGTTCCGGAAGAGGTTCTGGAGCAGCACGGCGCAGTGAGCCGTGAGTGCGCAGAGGCCATGGCCCGCGGCGTGGCCATCTTGCTGGACACCGACTGGAGCGTGGCCACCACCGGCATTGCCGGCCCCGGCGGCGGCAGCGAAGAAAAGCCCGTGGGCACCTGCTGGGTGGCTGCGGCACACCGCAATCCCTTCTCCGGCGAGATAGAAGTCGCATCAAAATGCATAAAGAGCGCCTCCGCCAGCCGCGAGGTCAATATGCAGCGCTTCGCATCCAACGCCCTGAATCTGCTAAGACTGCTTATGCAACAGAAATTATTATAATAATAGAGTATGAAAAAACTTTTTGTGCTTCTCGGATGCCTCACAATGGCATCTACCGTGGCCCTGAACGCACAGCGCCCCGAGCCCATAGAGAAAGACCTCACTTTCACTGTAGTTAAAGAACTCCCCATCACATCGGTAAAGAACCAGGCCAGCAGCGGTACCTGCTGGTGCTATTCCACCCTCTCCTTCCTCGAGTCCGAAATACTCCGTATGGGGGGCGACTCGCTGGATCTGGCAGAGATGTTCGTGGTGAGCAAGGCCTATGCCGACAAGGCTGAGAAATATATCCGCCTGGACGGCAAGCTCAACTTTGCACAGGGTTCTTCCAGCGAAGATGTGTTCCACGTTTGGGAAGACTATGGCATCGTGCCGCAGGAGGTTATGGAAGGCCTGAACTACGGCGAGAAAGTCAACCGCCACAGCGAGCTTTGCGATGGTATGAAAGGCTATCTGGACGCAGTGGTTAAGAACCCCAACAAAAAGCTTTCCACCGCCTGGAGACGCGCCCTGCAGGGCATTCTGGACGCATATCTTGGTCCCTGCCCCGAGGAGTTCACCTTCAAGGGCAAGAAATACACCCCCAAGAGCTTCGCAGCCAGCCTGGGCATCAAACCCGAAGACTATATCTCCATCACATCCTTTACCCATCACCCCTTCTACACCCAGTTTGCAATTGAGGTAGAGGACAACTGGCGCTGGGACCTCAGCTACAACATCCCCATAGACGAGATGATGGAGATTATATACAACGCCATTGACAAGGGCTACACCGTGGCCTGGGGCACCGATGTCAGCGAGGCGGGCTTCACCCGCAACGGCCTGGCCATCAATCCCGACCTCAAGGCCGTGGAAGAGGCAGGCAGCGACCAGCAGCGCTGGGTGGGCGTTGATCCCGCAGAGATGATGAAACAGCTTAGCAAGATGCGCGACGAAGCTCCCGAGATGACCGTGACCCAGGAAATGCGTCAGGAAGGCTATGACAACAAGACCACTACCGACGACCACGGAATGCACATCTACGGCATTGCCAAGGACCAGAACGGCAACAAATACTTTATGGTTAAGAACTCCTGGGGCGAGACCGGCAAATACAAGGGCATCTGGTATGCTTCCGACTCTTTTGTGCGCCTCAAAACCCTGAACATTATGGTGCACAAGAACGCCATCCCCAAGGAAATCCGTAAGAAAATGGGTATTAAATAACCTGTGACTATGAAAAAATATCTCCCCGACCTTCTGACCCTGCTGAACCTGATGTGCGGCGTGTGCGCAAGCGTGCTGGCCGCGTGGGGCTTTTTCTGGCAGGCCTTCTGCTTTATCCTGGCCGGGGCGGTATTTGATATGTGCGACGGCGCCCTGGCCCGTGCCCTTGGAGTATCCTCGGGTATGGGCAGGGAGCTGGATTCGCTCAGCGACCTCGTGAGTTTTGGCGTGGCGCCGGCGCTTATGATGTTCAGTTGGTATTATAAGATCAACTGCGGCGACACACCCCATTTCCTGGCATTCGTGCCGCTGCTCATAGTCCCCTTCTCTGCCGTACGGCTGGCCCGCTTCAACATCTTTGACAGCGGAGAAAAGACCTTCAGGGGGCTTCCAACCCCCGCATCCGCTATGATTGCCGCCAGCCTGGTGGCATACGGCCACTGCTGCGCCATAGCTGGCGCCGAGAGCCTCGTGCTAAATCTTTTGCGCAGTCCCTGGTTCATACCGGTGGTGGCCGCCATCCTCTGCATCCTGCTGGTGAGCCGCATCAGGATGTTTTCCATAAAAGAAAAGCCCGGCGCAAAGCATTTCATCCTTGCTGCCGGAGCCCTCATTTTCGTGGCTCTGATAGCCTTCGTAGCCCCGCGGGGCATCCTTCTTATTGGCTATCTCGCCCTTTTCCTGGTGCTACTGTTCACGGCCTACATCCTGCTGGCGATACTTTAGCTTGTTGTATTCGCTCTCGGCCTTGATTTTGTCGATGATTCCCTTTACCAGGGCGAACATATCGCCGCTTTCGGTATAGTCGGTCGGGGCCATAAAATTCACGCGGTCCTGGTCCAGAAGCTGCTGCGCGGTGGCCTTTTTGGCTTCGTTGTTATATACCGCGATGGCGTTGCCGCCAAACATCTTCACAATCTTCATACAGGGAACGTCGGTGTCGCCGTCGCCCACATAAATCATATTGCTGAAGGGCACCGGCTTCTCTTCGTCCGGCACCTGCCGGTTGACCTTGCGGTTGTCGGCTATGTCCATAATGCCCTTGGTGATCTTGAACAGGAACTGCGTCTTGTTGGTGAAGTCGATGGCCACCGCCGGCCACACGGGCTCGCCGGACTCGTCGTAGAGATAGCTGCTGGCAAAAATTTTCTTGAATTCGGCGGCGATGGGACTGCCCTCTATCAGCTCTGTCATACCGGAGGAGATGATGTAGTGCTCCACCACCACTCCCCTCTCCTTGCCGTATCGGTTCACCAGTGAGAACCAGTCCTTTACGCCGGGATAGAGCTCTATGCCGCGGCCGTAATTGACCAGATTGTCCCGCTTCAGGGAAATACCCGCCTTGCGGGCCTCGTCTATCATAATCTTCATATATGCAAGCACGCCGTTCATCTCCAGCTCTTCGCTTATGGAGTTGCTGGTGCCCCAGAACTCTTCGGGCGACTTGCCCAGAGCCTGGATAAAGCCGTATTCCTGCATATTGCCCGGCGACAGAGTGCCGTCAAAGTCATAGACGAGGGCCGCCTTGGTGAGTTTGTTGTACATTATGCGAATTGTTCTTTCAGTTTTGCAATCTTTTCGTCGGCGTCGGCGCCGGACACGCCAAAGTAGAATTTGATCTTGGGCTCGGTGCCGGACGGGCGCACAGACACGATGGTGCCCTCTTCGGAGAGGAACTGCAGCACATTGCTCTTGGGCAGGCCGGTCTTTTCGGTCTCGAGATAGTCGATGACCTTGACCACTTTGCTGCCCAGCAGCTCTTTGGGAGGATTGCTGCGGTAGTCCTTCATAATCTGCTGGATCTCGGCAGCGCCCTCTTTACCGGCACGGTAGATATTGGTCAGGCCCTCTTTGTAATAGCCAAATTCCTTGTAAATCTCCTGCAGATAGCCGTATACGGTCTGTCCGCGGTCGGCCAGCCAGGCGGCGCACTCTGCCAGCAGGCCGCAGCTTGCAGCTGAATCCTTGTCGCGAACGAAGTCGCCGGGGTTGAAGCCGTTGCTCTCTTCGCCGCCGCCGATGTACACACGCTTGCCTTCGTTCTCACGCACCACTGTGGCGATGTTCTTGAAGCCGGTGAGCACACTGTAGAGCTGCACGCCGTATTTGGCGCAGATGGCGTCTGCCAGACGGGTGGAAACTATGGTCTTGACCATATAAGGATTGCCCGTTTTAAGCTTGCCCAGGGCATTCCAGCGCTCCAGCATATAGGCGAACAGGATGCTGAGTATCTGGTTGCCGTTCAGCAAGATGATCTTGCCCTTGTCGTCGCGCACGGCTACACCTATGCGGTCGGCATCGGGGTCGGAAGCCAGCACCAGGTCGGCACCCACTTCGTCGGCCTTCTCCATAGCCATCTTCATAGCGGTAGGTTCCTCGGGGTTGGGAGAAACCACGGTGGGGAAATCACCGCTGTTGACATCCTGTTCCGGCACATGGATCACGTTTTTGAAGCCCATCATATCCAGGAAAGGATACACGGTGCGGCTGCCGGTACCGTGCAGCGGAGTGTAGACTATCTTCATATCGCTGTGGCGCTTCACAGAGTCCAGACTCAGCATCAGAGTGTAGATGGAATCCAGGAAAGCCTTGTCCACCTCGGCGCCAATCATAACGGGCTTGAGGTTGGGGTCGTCGTTGAATGCCACCTGGCTGGGATCGGTAATCTTGGCCACCTCGGCAATGATATTCACGTCGTGCGGCTCCACAATCTGCGCGCCGTCCTCCCAGAATACCTTGTAGCCGTTGTACTGCTTGGGATTGTGAGAAGCTGTAATCATAATTCCGGCGTTGCAGCCCAGATGGCGGATAGAGAAGCTGAGCTCGGGGGTCGGGCGGATGTCTTCGAAGAGATATACCTTGATGCCGCTCTTGAGCAGCACGCCCGCGGTGATGTCTGCAAAATAGCGGGAATTGTTGCGGCAGTCATAAGAGATTACCACAGAGGTGGGTTTGTCGCCATAAAGCTGCTTAAGGTAGTTTGCAAGGCCCTGGGTAGCCATACCCACGGTATACTTGTTCATACGGTTGGTGCCCACGCCCATAATGCCGCGAAGGCCGCCGGTACCGAATTCCAGAGTGCGGTAGAAACGATCTTCCAACTCCTTGGGATCGCCCTTGATGAGTTCTGCGACCTCTGCGCGGGTCTCGGGGTCAAAACTTGCGCCAAGCCAACTCTTGGCAATGTCCAGGTAATTCTTTTCCATATTATCTGTTTTTTAGTATTTCCGGGATATCCTGCTCCAGCAGGTAGCGGTACCAGAACCGCATATTCTGCATCTCGAACTGACGCTCCTGGTAGCCGCGGTAGCCGTGCATTCCGCCGGGATAGAACATCAGCTCAAAATCTTTATTCAGGCTCTGCAGCTTGTCTATCAGCTGCAGCGAATTCTGCAGGTGCACATTGTCGTCGCCGGTGCCGTGGGTCAGGCGCAGCATATTGGTCTTGTCGCCGCGGTACTTCTCCAGCCGGTCAAACACGCAGGCCTGGCGGTAGCCCTCGGCATTGTCCTGCGGGCGGTCCATATAGCGCTCTGTGTAGTGGCTGTCATACAGCTGCCAGTCCATAACACCGCTGCTGGCCACTGCATACTGGAAATACTCGTTCCCTTCTGTGGCCGCCAGCAGCGCCATTGTACCGCCGTAGGAATAGCCCTCGATGCCCACCTTCTTGGAATTGATATACGGCAGGGAGTCAAAATACTTGATGCCGTCTATGAAGTCCTGCAACTCGTTGACACTAAGCTTACGATATACTGTATTCAGGCCAGCCTTGCCCAGATGGCCGGCCGAGCGGGTCTCAAGAGTCACCTGCACCACGCCGTGGTTGGCCCACCACTGAGTGTCAAAATAGGCACCGGCATAGCGGTCATAGACCTGCTGGCTGTCGGGGCCGCCGTAGATGTCGACCTTCACGGGATATTTGGTCTTGCCGCTGCGGTCCATATCAAACGGCCATATCACACTGGCCGGCACCTTGCTGCCGTCGCGCAGCGTGATCCACACAATCTCGCGCTCTGCAATGCGGTAGTTGTCATATTCGGGGCCCTTGGAGTCCCAGAGCACCTTCACGTTCTTTTCCTTGACATCGCCGCTGGCGGGCACCTTGATCTCCACCTCCCTGTAAGGAGTGTGGCAGTTGGAGGCGAATGCGGTCACGGTGTGGCAGTCGTCAGAAACCCGCACCATAGTAAAGTCGTAGTCGCCATAGGAGATGCGCTGCACCTTGCTGTTGGAGAGGGTCACGCGGTAGATGTCGGTCCTGAGGCTGCTCTCGCCGCCGCGGGCGGTGAAGAACAGATACTTGTCGGTAAGCTTCAGAAGCTTTATGCCCCAGTAATTCTTGCGGTCGCTGGCATAGCGGAAATTCTTGCCGTCATAAGACAGGTAGTAGATGCGCTGCCACATCTCGTAGTCGCGCACCATATAGATGCCCTTGGCATTGGAGAGCATATTCTCGGGCCAGTCGACCCAGGTGTTCTGATGCTCGCTATATACCACGGTTTTCTGTCCGTAGAGCGGGTCCACGCTGTAGATTATCATATTGTCCTGGGAACGGTCCATCCAGGGCACCATAAGGCGGCGGCCCTTGTAATCCCAGAACGGGGTACCGAAATACTGGTCTTTCCTGGGGTCGAAGTCGGCCCAGACCACGGCGTTGCCATCCACGCTAACGAAGCCTATCTTGACTTCGGGGTTGGGATCGCCCGCCTTGGGATATCGGGTCTCGCGCAGCGAGCCGTGCTGCCCCTTGGCATCGTAAATGGGGAACATCGGCACCTTGGTGTTGTCGAAACGATAGAAGGCAATCACCTTGCTGTCGGGACTCCACCAGAAGGCGCGGTAGCGGCTCGGCCGCCCGAAAATCTCTTCGTAATAGACCCACGAAGCCCATCCGTTGTTTATCACCGAATTGCCGTCGGTGGTGTGGCGCACGGTCTTTTTGGTGGCCACCTCAACCGAATACAAATCGCCATTTAAAGTGTAGGCGATATATTTCTTGTCGGGAGAATAAGTGGGGTTTTCCCACCCCTTGACCATTTCTGGAATCGGCTGCGGGCGCATCATCTTGTCTGACGAAGGCGCGGGGCGGGTGTTCATGATCCCTTCCGGGAGGACGCCGGAGGCCAGCTGCTGGTCCGTAAGGGCCTTTTTCTGGGCAAAGGCGGCGCTGCAGCAAAGCAGCGTCAGGGCAAGTGTCAGGAAGAGTTTCTTCATATTATCTGCGGCTTCCGCCGGTGAAAAGCATTATATAATAAAAGAGGGTTGCCAGAGAAGAGAGGGCGGCCACCACATAGGTGTAGGCGGCGCTGCGCAGCGCTTTCTGGGCGTAAGGATGATTGGAATAGTTGGTGATGCCGGTCTGGTTAAGCCAGGCCAGGGCACGGCTGGAAGCGTTTATCTCTACCGGAAGCGTCACCACAGAAAACAGGGTGGTAAGGGCAAACAGCGCAATGCCGGCCAGCATCAGGCCCGGGAAGACCTTGAGCAGCAGCATTCCGGCCAGCAGCACCCAAATCATAATCTTGCTTGAAAAGCTCACCACCGGCACCAGCGCGCTGCGCATCTTAAGGGGAAGATAACCCACCGCGTGCTGCACTGCGTGGCCGCATTCGTGCGCCGCAACGGCAGCCGCCATCACACTGTTGGAGCCGTACACCGCCTCGCTCAGGTTCACCGTTTTCTTGGTGGGATCATAATGATCTGTAAGAGCACCGGGGATGCAGGTCACCTGCACATCATAGATGCCGTGCTCGCGCAGCATCCGCTCTGCCACGTCGCGGCCGGTGAGACCGCCGTCAATGGGAATCTGCGAATACTTGTTGAACCTGGACTGCAGCACAGACTGAACAATAAAGCTCAGCAGCGATACTCCAATAAAAAGGACCCAATAGAGAGACATATCTTTTACTGTTTAAAACAATTATCAGGGAAATTTACGAAAAAAACCTTTTCGGTGGCACGGGTAATTGCAGTATATAACCATTTTATATCGTCAATCGTGACTTCCGGCCCCCAGAAAGGGTTGTCGATATATACGCAGGGCCATCCCCCGCCCTGCGATTTGTGGCAGGTGATGGCGGTGGCATATTTCACCTGCAGCGCGTTGAAATATTTGTCTTCTCGCACCGCCTCGTAGCGTTTTTTCTTTACGGTGATATCATCGTAATCGGCCCAGACGCCCTCGAAAAGGGCCTCCTGCTGCTCTGCGGTGAGGGCCGCCGCCTCGCTGGAAAGTGTGTCCAGAATAATCTTGGCGGTGATTTCAAGATTGTCATAGTCGGGAAAAGAGAGCGTCGCCTGGGCAAAATGAAGCCCGTAGCGCTCTTCGTAGCGCGAAATCTTCTGCAGCCGGGCCATATCTCCGTTGGCCACGAAAAAATCTTCGTCGTCCAGCTTCTCCAGAAACTGGTAGCAGTTCTTCACCACCATAAGCTTGTCGCCGCGCGTCAGCTGCTCTTCGCGGTAAAGGACGCTGGCGCGGATGCCGGCGTTGTAGCGGTTTGCCCGCTTGTTGCTGCGGGTCAGCACCACCACGTCGTCCAGGCCGTAGCGCGAAATGGCGTCGCTCATACTCTCTATCAGCTCGCTGCCGGAGACCCTGCACACATCGTCAAAGCCCTCCAGCACCAGCCTGGGCCGCTCCAGATGCCCCTGCCGCTCCATCTCGCGCAGTATGGTGGCGTTGTGAAGAATGCCGCTCTGCTGCGCCTGGCGCATCACCGTGGTCAGGTCGGCGGTATGCACCGGCCCGAAGGCAGACTGCATAAAATCTATGTCCAGCGCCGGGCTGGCATCCATCCCCACGGGCGGCAGCTGGCCGCGGTCCCCCACAAAAATCATCTTGTTGCCTATGCCGCTGCGCACATACCCCACCAGATCCTGCAGCAGGTCGCCGCTGCCAAACACGTTGCCGCCGCCATCGTCTATGGTTATCAGCGACGACTCGTCTATAATGAAGAATGTGTCGCGCGAGCGGTTGATGTCCAGCGAAAACTTACCGAACCCGGCGCTGAGCGACTTCTGGCGGTAGATATGCTTGTGGATTGTGTAGGCCTGATGGCCGGTGAAGCCGCTCAGAACCTTGGCAGCACGGCCCGTCGGGGCCAGCAGCACATATTTATATTTATGCTGATGCAGCGTCTTTACAAAGGCGGCGATGGCGCTGGTCTTGCCGGTGCCGGCATAGCCCGCCACCACCATAATGTCAGAAGCCGGGTCGCCGCCAAACTCTTCCAGGGCGGCAAACAGCCGGCTCTGGTCTTCAGTAGGCGTGAAACCCAGATTGTCCGTCATCTCCTTCACAAAACTCCCCGCTGCCATATCCTAATGTCTTCTGATTGCAAAAATGCTGAACGCCGCGTAGAATCCAAGACGGCCCACAATCATCTCCAAGCCCATCATCAGCTTGGCCACCGTGGGCACCTGGGCATAATTTTCAAGGGAGCCGATAGTGCCAAAGGCGGGGCCCACATTGCTCACGCAGGCGCAGCTGCCGGTAAACGAATCCACCATATCCATTCCGCAGGCAGAATAGAAGGTGGCGCAGAACAGCAGAATGATGAAGTACATCACCACATAGGCCGTCACAGAATTGATCATACCGACCTCGGCGGCGCTGCCGTTCCAGTTGACACGCACCACTGCATTGGGGTGGATGGTGCGCACTATCTGAGCCCGCATTGCCCTGAACAGCAGCCAGATGCGGTCTACCTTGACACCGCCGGTGGTGGAGCCGGAGCATCCGCACTGCATAGAGAAATAGAGCAGGATCATCATACAGAAAGGCGGCCACACAGAAGTGTCCACCGTGGCCATACCGGTAGAGGATCCCAGCGAAATCACGTTGAATGCAGCCTGGTGCAGCGCCTCCAGCGGATTGGTGTAGGTGCCGGAAATCATCAGCGCTGTGAACACCAGCACAATGCCGATGCCTATCGACGCAAAGAAAAACTTGACCACCGGGTTGCGGAAAAGATTCAGGTTGCGCCCCACTATAGAGCTGTATAGCAATCCGTAGTGCATAGAGCTCACCAGCATAAAGAACATAGCTATGAGTTCTATCCACCTGGAGCCAAAGGCGCCAATGGAGGCGTTGCGCGTGCTGAAACCGCCGGTGGCCACCACGCTGAAGGCATTGGTCACCGACTCGAAGAGATTCATTCCGGCCAGCAAAAACAGCAGCGAGCAAAGCACCATTGCCGACACATAAATCGTGAGCACCACGCCCACAATCTTGTTGGACCGGAAGTTAAATTCTCCTGCCGAAGTGTCGGAAACCTCCAGCTGGCGCATTCTGAGCTTGACAGTGCCCGCCGAAGGGAGTATTATCATCATAAACACCACCACGCCCAATCCGCCTATGAAGTGGGTTGCCTGACGCCAGAAAAGCAGGCCGCGCGGAAGCGACTCTATATCCTGGAGGATGGTGGCGCCGGTGGCGGTAAGGCCGGAGACACTCTCGAACCAGGCGTTTTCAAGTGAGAACTCTCCGCCCCAGAGAGCATACGGCATCAGGCCGAACACACAGGAAAGGAACCAGGCCAGGAACAATATCAGCAACCCCTCTACATTGGTGATGCGGTTCTGCCCCTTGCCCACGAATATTATGGGGAGGATGCCCACCGTGAGGGTCAGCAGCGCGCTTAGCAGCAGCGGCGCAAACGACGAGTCAAAATGATAGTAGGCCGCCACGGCAGCCGACAGAAACATAAAGCCGGCATCTACCAGCAGTGCCAGGCCTATGTTTTTGGATATGACTCGAAGATTCATCTGCCCTTATGACTTTTGCACCGACTTGTGGTCTTCTATAAGGTCGCGGACATTATTGTTCAGCTGGTCCAACTCGTCGCCGTTGTTGTCTACCTCAACATTGTAGTTCTTTTTGTAGCTGCGGTAGCCCTGGATGCCACGGCTGATTTTTATCAGCGGATTTATCAGGTAGAAATTGATGAAATAGTTGAACAGCAGCACCAGCAGCAGCCCCACCACCACAGAGGCGATGGCCGGAGTGATGCTGCGGTAAAAGGTGGCGTCCACCTTCTTTGAATTCTCTATAAGGGCCTCCTGGCTGGCATTGGTCAGACTCTGGATATAATTCCTGAGCTTGAGATAGAACGGCTGCAGCCGCTCGAAATACCACTCCTGGCGGGTGTCGTTGTCTTCCTGCACAATGTCGCGCCCCTCTCCCAGCACCTGCATATAGGCGGTGTATGCCAGCAGCACGCTGTCGGCATAGTTCTTTTCGCTGAAAGTGGTGCGGCCGGTGAAAGACTGGCGCATCTCTTCCATAGTCTGCGAGAACTCTTCCACAAACTTCTGGTTCTGGGCCGGATGGATCTGGCCGCTGGCCAGCGCCCCCTCGCCCCCCTCGTAGTCAGAAATGGCGTTCAGCACCTCCAGATTATAGTCTTCGGTGAGCATAATCAGGTCGCGGCCAATATTCACGCTGTTCACATTGTCGTCTATCTGCTCTGTGAGGACCCTGTTCATACGGGTGAACTCATACAGCGACACTATGCTGGAGAAGAACAGGATAAAGGCAATCACCGCAAAACCTGCACTGACCTTGCGTTTTATGCTCTTTACACGGCTCTTATCGTTTGATTTTCTTTTCATAAACGCAAATTTACACAAAAATATGTAAGATTTTGCCGACATTTGCATTTAACTAGTTGGAATTGCAATGGATGGTATAGAAGCACTGGAAAAGGCCTACAAAAAAGACGGGGCATATCTGCTTTCGGTCTGCAGGCGCTACGTGCGTGACGCGGACACGGCCCGGGATATGTTCCAGGATGGCTTTGTGAGTGCCTATACCAACTGGAGCAAGTTCACAGACCGCGGTCCGGGCAGCCTCAAGGCGTGGCTGGCCCGCATTATGGCAAACACCTGCTTGATGTACCTCCGCAAGAGGGATCCGGTGCGCGAGGCGGACGAGATAGACACAGTGCCGCTCAAGGCCGTTTCGGACGACAGTCTGGCGGGCAGCATTGCCGGCATCAAAGACGAGGACCTGTACAATATGATCCTGGACCTGCCGGATTTGGAGCGAACGGTGCTGAATATGTTTGTATTTGAGGGGTTTTCGCACAAGGACATCGCCCACCTGCTGGGCATAAAAGAGAGTGCCTCTGCAATGAGGTTTTACCGCGCCAAGGCACACTTGGCCGAGATGATTGAGAAATATGAAAAACGATAATATGAAAAAAGACTGGACCGATCTGCTGCGCGAGAAGCTGGAGAACTACGCTCCCCAGGTTCCCGAAGGCAGTTTCGAAGAGCTTAAGAAAAAGATGCTGGCCGCAGGCGCAGCAGCCGGCGCGGGGGCCGCTGGTGGCGGGTCCGTGCCGATGAAGCGCAAAGGGCTCCGCTGGATAGCTGCCGCCGCTTCGCTGGCTGCAGTGGTGGTCGGCGGCTCGCTGCTGCTCCGCAATGGCGGCAAAACCGGTACGGACACAGCTAAGAATGACGCAGTGGCCGTGGTAGAAAGTGCTCCGGAAGATAAGAGCGTCGCTTCTCAAGAAGCCGTCGCCGCGAATGATATTAACCTGGCCGAGGCTGTGGCCGCAAATGACAATACCCCCGCAAACGCCTCTCCCGCAGCCCCTTCAAAGGGTAATTCTGCTCGTAGTAACAAGCCCGTTAAACAAACTGTTTCAGAGCCTATAACGGTCATCGAAAGCAAACCTGAAGATGCTCTGGCCGATGCCGGAAACCAGACCGACAATATATCCGATTCCAACACTGAAAACACCGCTGCGGCTCAGAACGAGCCTACCGTTTCCAGCCAAAGCAGCAACACTGTATCAGCACAGCCTGCCGACAAGTCAGACGTGCGCGATATCTATAATATTAAAGACGAGCCCTCCGAATCCAAGACCGAGCCGGTGAGCAGGCAGCTCAAGCGCTTCTCGCTGGG
This sequence comes from Bacteroidales bacterium, assembly GCA_016290415.1. Lineage (GTDB taxonomy): Bacteria > Bacteroidota > Bacteroidia > Bacteroidales > UBA932 > Equibacterium. The sequence continues at coordinate 60,540 of JAEETP010000003.1, read as the reverse complement.
CGCCTCCGGCATCCTGGCTGCCAATTCCGGCAGCAACAGCAAGGCCGCTCCCAACCAGCTGGCCTATGAGGTAGACAAGTACGGCAACAAGTACTACTCTATGGGCTCCCCCGAACTGAACTATCACTACACCGCCCCCGTCTCCGGCGGCATATCTCTAAGATACCACCTTACCAACCAATTCTACGCCGAGACGGGGCTGCGGTTTACCTATCTTCGTACCTGGGTCTCTCCCACCGGTGCCCACCAGAATCTGCTCTATGCGGGCATTCCCGTGGGCCTTGGGTACAAGTTCCTGAACACCACCCACTTCGATCTGTACGGGTCAGCCTACGGAATGGCCTCAAAGTGCATTATGGGCCGCGAAAGCACCAACTTCCCCAGCAACTACACCAAACTGGGAGAGATTCCCGTAATGTTCAGCGCAGGCATCGCTCCGGGCGCAGAGTACCGCTTCAACAACCTGATTGGCATCTACGCCGAGCCCACCCTCTCCTGGTACTTCAAGAACGACAAGGCCCCCCAGACCCTCTACAAAGAGAACCCCCTCTACTTCACCCTCAACCTCGGCCTCCGCTTCAACCTGTAGCGGCAACTGAAGGGGACAAAAAAACGGTCCCCGAGTGGAGACCGTTTTTTGTGTATGCTGAGACTTGATTATTTGAGCTCGGCGAGGTACTTGATGGTGCGGACCATCTGAGAAGTGTAAGAGTTCTCGTTGTCGTACCAAGAAACAACCTGTACCTGATAGGTGTCGTCGTCGATCTTGCTGACCATAGTCTGGGTAGCATCGAACAGAGAACCGAACTTCATACCGATAACATCGGAAGAAACGATCTCGTCTTCGTTGTAACCGAAGCTCTCGTTTGCAGCAGCCTTCATAGCGGCGTTGATACCCTCTTTGGTAACATCTTTACCCTTAACAACTGCGATAAGGATAGTGGTGGAACCAGTCATAGTGGGCACGCGCTGTGCGCTACCGATGAGCTTACCGTTCAGCTCGGGGATTACCAGACCGATAGCCTTGGCAGCACCTGTGCTGTTGGGAACAATGTTCATAGCGCCTGCACGGCTGCGGCGGAGGTCACCCTTGCGCTGAGGACCGTCAAGAATCATCTGGTCACCAGTGTAAGCGTGGATGGTGCTCATAATACCGCTGACTACGGGAGCGTATTTGTTCAGGGCAGCTGCCATAGGAGCCAGGCAGTTGGTGGTGCAGGATGCTGCAGAGATAATGGTATCCTCGGGCTTGAGGGTCTTGTGGTTGGTGTTGTACACGATGGTAGGGAGGTCGTTGCCTGCGGGAGCAGAGATGACAACCTTCTTGGCACCAGCCTGGATGTGAGCTGCAGCCTTAGCCTTGGAAGTATAGAAACCGGTGCACTCGAGCACTACGTCAACACCAAGCTCGCCCCAAGGGAGCTCAGCTGCGTTAGGTTTTGCATAGATGGTGATCTCCTGGCCGTCTACGGTGATGGAACCGGGAGTTACAACAGTCTTACCGTCTTCTGCCATCACGGCGTCCTTATAGGTAACGGTGTGTTTGCCTTCGCCGAACTTGCCTGCGAAACCGCCCTGAGCTGTGTCATACTTCAGCAGATGAGCAAGCATCTTGGGACTTGTAAGGTCGTTGATAGCGACCACATCATAACCTTCTGCCTCGAACATTTGGCGGAATGCGAGACGACCGATACGGCCAAAGCCGTTAATTGCTACGTTTGTCATTTTAATAATTCTATGATTGTTTTAACTAAAAAATATTAACCTTCTAAGGTGGGCTGCAAATGTAATAAAAATGTCAGAAATATCGTATATTTGTAAGCGTAATCTCAAAGAATTTTAGTATATTATGACGCGGGAGATTCTGGCTATCAACGACGACTCTATTCTGGCCTCCGGCCTGATGCATCTAGTAACCCTTTTTCGCAGATACGGAGACATCACGGTATTGGCGCCCCGGACGCCCCAGAGCGCAAAATCGTCGTCACTGACAATGGAAACCCCGCTGCACCTCAACCACTTGCAGGACCTTGCCCCCGACGGCGAACTGGGCGGCGTGCGCTGCTATAGCCTGGACGGCACCCCCTGCGACTGCGCCAAGATGGGCATCAATATGTTCATAGAAGAGGGCCGGATGCCCGACCTTGTGATCTCCGGCATCAACCACGGCAGCAACGCCTCTGCGGCGGCGCTGTATTCCGGAACCCTGGGTGCGGTGATGGAAGCCGCCCTGTACGGCATCCCCGCCATTGGCCTCTCCATTGACACCCACGACCCCCACCCCGACTTCTCTGTGGTGGACGCATATTTTGGCGAGATTATGGAGCGCTTCTTTGAGAATCCCCCCAAGCCGGGCACCTACATCAACGTCAACTTCCCCGACCTGCCGCCCGACAAAGTCCGCGGCATACGTATGGCCCGCCAGGGCCGCGGCCGCTGGCACAAAGAGTTCGTGAAGGAGACCGACCCGCGCGGCCGCGAGATCTACTGGATGGTGGGCGAATTCCTGAACCTCGCCTCCGGCGACGACGACATTGCCGACGACCACATCTTGCTGCGCGAGGGCTACATAACCATTGCGCCCCACACCGTAGACACCACCAGCTACTCCGAGCTGGATCGGCTCTCCGGCCTTTGGGATTTTGAATAACTCCCTATGAGATACTACCTTATAGCTGGCGAAGCGTCGGGCGACTTGCACGCCTCGCTGCTTATGGGTGCACTTAAAGCCAAGGACCCGGCAGCGGAATTCCGCTACTGGGGCGGTGAGAAAATGGAGGCGGTGGCCCCCGGCAAGGTGCGCGACTACCGCGACACAGCCGTGATGGGAATAGTAGAAGTCCTTGCCAAGGCGGGCCGCATCCGCCGCAACCTGCAATTCTGCAAGGCCGACATCCTGCAATTCCGGCCCGACGCCGTAATACTGATAGACTACCCCGGCTTCAACCTGAAAATAGCCCGGTTCGCCCACGAAAACAGCCTCAAGGTGTTCTACTACATCGCCCCCAAAGTGTGGGCATCCCGCGAAAAACGGGTAGAAAAACTCAAGCGCTATGTGGACAGCCTTATGGTGATTTTCCCCTTCGAAGTGGAGTGGTTCCGCAACCGCGGCATAGAACCAGTATACGAAGGCAACCCGCTGGTGGACAGCATCCGGGCCAAATTGGAAGAAGCCCCTGCCAGGGAGCAGTTCCTGAAAGACAACGGCCTGGAAGACAAGCCGGTAATAGCCCTTCTGGCGGGCAGCCGCCTGCAGGAAATCAAGTTCCTGGCGCCCCGGTTCAACCGCCTGGCGCATCTGCTCTCCCTGCCCGGCTCCCCCCTGCACGACCGGCAGCTGGTGATTGCCGCCGCTCCGGGAATCTCCAGGGAAATCTACCAAAGCTACTTTGGCGCCAGCGGCATAAATGTGGTGTACGACGCTACCTGCCCGCTGCTCAAATATGCCGATGCGGCGGTGGTCGCCTCCGGCACCGCCAGCCTTGAAACGGCCATCATAGGTACCCCGCAGGTGGTCTGCTACGGGATGAATCCCCTCTCCTTCCACATAGCTATGGCCATCCTCAAGGTGAAATACATCAGCCTGGCCAACCTGATTCTGGACAAACTGATATTCAAAGAGTTGCTTCAGGAAAAATGCACCCCGGAGGCCATCGCCGCCGAGCTGGAGCAGCTCGTCTGCAACGACGCCTACCGCACCGCGATGCAGCAGGACTACGCCAGTGTCCGCGCAAAGTTGGGCGCCCCCGGCGCCGCCGGGCGCTACGCAGAGCACATCATCAAGGACATCGCTGGTTAGACCTGGAGGCTAACCCACTATCATTCAGCAAAATACACAAAATCGCTCGTACAGAAACACACGAGTGATTGTTAACAAAGCTCTGATAGACAGAACTTTATGCTCCAGCGCTATTTCACACGGAAAAGCGGCTCGTCGTATAGCAGATACTTCTTCGCCTTGCGGAGCCACTTCTGTTCTTCGGTTTTGACAGCCTCGCGCAAGGCATCGTAATCGACCTCGCCGCGCAGATAGGCCATCATCACCTCGTTCCCAACCAGCGAATCCAGCCGGTCGTTAAAGGCGAATTCGGGGCAGTTGCCGGCCACGAACCGCATCAGCCGCAGGGTGTGCAGCAGCGAGTTGTAGCCCGTCTCGCCGGGGTTGGGAATCATCTGGAAGCCGTAGCATTCCTGCCCGGCATACAGCCCGGAGGCGGGAGTGAAACTGCACCAGCGCATATACACCGCCTTGTCGTATACCGGAGAATCCACGTCGTTCCAGGTCAGGGCATCGCCCCATGCAAGGTCGCGCCCCCTCTCCAGACGCTTCATAAACGGCGCGCCGAACATCTCGTAGGGACGCACGGTCCCCTCTCCGCAACTGACATTGGTGCCGTTCCACAGCCAGGCACCGCTCATAAACACCTCTGAAAATAGCCCGCAGAAGCCGCACGGCTGGGGAATGCTCCAAGGCATCAACTCGCGGGCTGCATCGTTGGCGGCGGCGGAGATGATATGCAGCGGGAAGGTGGCGTTCATCTCGCTGTAGTACATATTGGCAATCTCACCCATAGTGAGACCGTGCTTGTGCGGCAGGCCGTCGTAGTGGCCGCCCTCAACGCAGCGGCCGCTGGGATTCAGGCGGTCTATGATATACACCGAAAGCGGAGTGTCGCTGCGATTCTGCTCCAGGAAAAAGGCGCGCAGGGCCTTCAGGAAAGGGTCAAACCGGTTGCCGGTGGGCTGATGCTCTATAACCACGCCCTGGCACTGCGCCAGAACGGCCGTATCCTCCAGTGAGGATAGCCGCACGGCGTTGCGATAGCGCGCCAGAGTGTAAAACAGGTATTCGCCGGTGCCGGGATGCCAGGCGGTGTCATCGTCCAGCACGGCCAGCCGGCCACGGCGCAGCGTCAGGTCTTCCTGCTCCAGCAGCGGAGTGGTCCTGAACGAAAACATACGCTACAGGATTTCGTTGGCTATGTCCAGAATCTCTTCTGCAATGGCCTGGCTCACAACCTCTACCGGCGCCTCGGCATACACACGGATAATGGGCTCGGTGTTGCTCTTGCGCAAGATGACCCAGCTCTTGTCCGCCTCAAAATCCACGCGCACACCGTCTATCGTGGTGAGCTTCTCGTGGGCATATTTCTTCTTCACGGCGGCAAAAACCTTGTCGGCAGCCGCAGCGTTGGGCAGATCTATGCGGTTTTTGGAGATATAATATTCGGGCAATGTGGCGCGCAGGGCGCTGGCGGTCATCTTCTTGTGTGCCAGATGACTGAGGAACAGAGCCACGCCAATAAGCGCGTCGCGGCCGTGGTGCAGGGCGGGATAAATCACGCCTCCGTTGCCCTCGCCGCCAATCACTGCATCCACTTCGTGCATCTTGGTGGTGACATTCACCTCGCCCACCGCAGAGAAATAATAGGTGCAGCCGTGGGCCTCCGTGACGTCGCGCAGGGCGCGGCTGGAAGAGATGTTGCTCACCGTGGTGCCCTTCTTGTTCTCCAGGACATAGTCGGCAACGGCCACCAGGGTATATTCCTCGCCAAAAGGCTCGCCGTTCTCGCAAATCAGCGCCAGACGGTCCACATCGGGGTCTACGCTGATGCCCAGGTCGGCATTGTTGGCCACAACTGTCTGGCTCAGGCCCACCAGATTGGCCGGCAGCGGCTCGGGATTGTGGGCAAAATGGCCCGTAGGCTCACCGTTTATGGTGATGCACTCCACGCCCAGTTGCTCCAGCAGGCGCGGCATAACCACGCCGCCCACCGAATTCACGGGGTCCAGCACCACTTTGAAGTGCGCCGACTTTATGGCAGCCAAGTCCACCAGAGAATCGGCCTTCACGGCGTCGATGTGGATCTGGGTATAATCTTTATAGGAGATGGAGCCAAGCTCCAGCACCTCCTTGAAATCAAAATCCTCTTTGGCTGCGGCTGCCAAAACCTCCTTGCCCTGCGCGTCGGTGAGAAACTCGCCGTTGCTGCCCAGAAGCTTGAGGGCATTCCACTGGGTGGGATTGTGGCTGGCGGTGATGATAATGCCGCCGTCCGCCTTCTCGCCGGTGACCGCAAGTTCTGTGGTGGGGGTGGTGGCCATACCTATGTTGATGACCTCTACACCGCAGGCAACCAGCGTGTTACATACAATGCCGTCTACCATAGGGCCAGAGATGCGGGCGTCGCGGCCCACAACAACCCTCTTGCGGCCGCGAGCAAAAGCGGCGGTAAACTTCACGATGTCTACGGGAGTCAGAGCGTCGCCCACTGCGCCGCCTATGGTGCCCCTGATTCCGGATATTGATTTGATAAGTGTCATACCAGTTAGTTTTAGTGTCTGGACAAATATATTTAATTTTCGTCTAATGATTGTAATAATCAAATAAATTGTTACATTTGCGCTCCCAAAACAAAACCTTACGAAAATGAAAAAAGGAATCCATCCCGAAAGTTACCGTCTTGTTGCTTTCAAGGATATGTCAAACGACCACGTGTTCATTACACGTTCTTGTGCCAACACCAAAGAGACTATCACAGTCGACGGCGTTGAGTACCCGGTTGTCAAAGTCGAGATTTCCAACACCTCTCACCCGTTCTACACTGGTAAGATGAAACTCGTGGACACCGCCGGCCGCGTTGATAAATTCTACAGCCGCTACGGCAAGAAAGACCAGAAGAAATAATCCCTGGTACTCTTTAGCTAACAAGATATAACTTAAAACGCCAGCCTTAAGAAGGTTGGCGTTTTTAAGTTGTTTTGATCCATCCTATTTCAGGAGGCTCTTCAGGATGTCGTTGGTGATCCGGCGAGTGGCGGTGTTGGCGGCGGTCTTAGCTGCTTTCTTCACTGCAGTGCCCACGCTTGATGTTGACTTCTTTGCCGTGGTCTTCTTGGAAGCGGTGGTCTTTTTACTGGAAGAAGTCGACTTTTTGGTACCGGTGATGCTCTTGGCGGCGTTGGTGGCCAGGCTGCGGGCAAACGATGTGGCAGCGGCGGCTATCATTGTGCCAAAAATGGTGCGCTTGATGCCGCTGCCAGACGATTTCTTCTTGGCGGCAGCCTTTTCTTTCTCTTTCTGCGCCTTTTCCAGAGCCTTCTCCTCTTCCCTGGCGGCCTTCTCGGCAGCCTTTTCGGCCGCCTCGTACTGAGCGGTGAGCACCTCGTATGCACTCTCGCGGTCGAAGAAGCCGTCGTAGTTCAGAATCTTCTGCGGGGCATTCTTGTTGATGTCCAGACGCTGTCCCTCGCTTATGGCACCGATGCTGCTCAGCGGGAACAGAATCTTGGCGCGCTCCACAACGCTCGGGGCGCCCTTCTCGTCCAGAAAGCTGACCAGCGCCTCGCCAGTCTCCAGATTGGTGATGGCCTCGGCGGTGTCAAACGCCGGATTGGCGCGGAATGTCTCGGCGGCAACCTTCACGGCCTTCTGGTCGCGCGGAGTGTAGGCGCGCAGGGCGTGCTGCACGCGGTTACCCAGCTGACCCAGCACGCTGTCGGGAATATCGGTGGGAGACTGAGTCACAAAGTAGACGCCCACACCCTTGGACCTTATCAGGCGGACCACCTGCTCTATCTTGTCTGTCAGCGCCTTGGGCGTGTCGGTAAAGAGCATATGCGCCTCGTCAAAAAAGAACACCAGCTTGGGTTTTTCCAGGTCGCCGACCTCGGGGAGCGTGGTGTACAGCTCGGTCAGCAGCCAGAACAGGAAGGTAGAATAGAGCTTGGGGCGCATCATCAGTTCGTCGGCCGCAAGCACATTCATAATGCCCTTGCCGTCCTCTGTGTCCATCAGGTCGGCCACGCTGAAAGCGGGCTCGCCAAAGAATTTGTCGGCGCCCTGGTCTTCCAGAGTCAGGATGGCGCGCTGGATGGCACCAATGGAGGCCGTGGATATATTGCCGTAGGTGGTGGTGTACTCAGATGCGTTCTTGCTCACAAAGTCCAGCATCATCCTAAGGTCCTTGATATCAATCAGAAGCAGATTATAATCGTCGGCTATGCGGAACACTATGTTCAGCACGCCGCTCTGCACATCGTTGAGCTCCAGCATACGGGCCAGCAGCATAGGTCCCATTGCTGACACGGTGGTGCGCATAGTGTGGCCCTGCTTGCCGAACACGTCGAAAAAGCGGGTCGGGCACCCCTGGAACTGCGGGTTCTCTATGCCGAACTCCGGCATACGCTTCTCTATGAACTTGGAGATGGCGCCCGGCTGGCTGATGCCGCTAAGGTCGCCCTTCATATCGGCCATAAAGCACGGCACGCCCGCCTGGCAGAAGGTCTCTGCCAGCACCTGCAGGGTCACCGTTTTACCGGTACCGGTGGCGCCCGCCACCAGACCGTGACGGTTCAGCATCTTGGGATTAATATAGATAGGACCGTTGTCACTGTGGGCAACATACATCAGTTCGTCAGAAGTGTACATATGCGTCTGTAAATGTTTATAAACGTTTTAAAACGGATAATTCTTTCAAATTTAACAAACTTTGGATACACTCCCAACTCTGCGCCCCAAAAATTAGAGGGCGGCGAGTATCTCGCGGTATTTGACCAGCGGCCAGAAGTCGTCGTCCACAATCATCTCCAGGTCGTCTATGCTCTTGCGCAGCGAAATCATATTGGGGCTCACCTCCTGCTCATATTTCAGCGCCCGCTCAGGGATGGACTCTATCTTGTTCAGGCGCCGGCGGATGTCGGTCATAGCCACCGCGCTCTCATTTATCTTATTGGTGAGGGCGGCGATTTTAGCCAGCGTCTCCAGCTCTTTGGCGGCGTACTCGTCCACCTTGTCGGGGAATATCTCCTTGATACCGCGCACGTTATCTATCAGCAAGTTCTGATATTTGATGGCGGTGGGGATTATGTGGTTGCTGGCCATATCCACAATCACGCGGCTCTCTATCTGAATCTTCTTGAGCAGCGTCTCGGTCTTGATCTCGTAGCGAGCCTCCAGCTCGGCCCGGTTAAGCACCTTGTGGGTCGTGAATAGCTTCACACTCTCGTCAGTCAGATATTCCTTAAACGCCTCGGCGGCCACGGTGTGGGCCTTCAGACCGCGCTTGGCAGCCTCCTTCAGCCACTCGGGGCTGTAGCCGTTGCCCTCGAAGCGGGCCTTCTTGGACTCTATAATAAACTTGCGGATGACCTTGAGCACCGCTACGTCCTTCTTCTCCCCTTTTGCCTCCAGCTTGTCCACCGCCGCCTTGAATTGCTCAAGCGCCTGAGCCACAGCCGTGTTCAGCACAATCATAGGCATAGCGCAGTTGCTGCTGGAGCCGGGGGCGCGGAACTCGAACCGGTTGCCGGTAAAGGCAAACGGGCTGGTACGGTTGCGGTCGGTGTTGTCAAACATTATCTCGGGAATCTTGCCGATATGCAGCTTGATGGCGCTTTTGCTCTCGGGCGTCATTTTGTCGGACATACTCTTCTCGATGGAGCCCAGCATCGCGTCCATAGTGGCGCCGGTGAACACACTTAGCACGGCCGGCGGCGCCTCGTTGCCGCCCAGACGGTGGCTGTTGCCCTGCGAGGCCACGGAGGCCATTATCAGCGAGCCGTAGTCGGCCGCCGCCTTAAGCACGCACACAAAAAAGGCCAGGAAGCGGATGTTGCTCTTGGGATTCTTGCCCGGCGCCATAAGGTTCACGCCGGTGTCGGTGGCCAGGCTCCAGTTGCAGTGCTTGCCGCTTCCGTTCACGCCGGCAAAGGGCTTCTCGTGGAACAGGACCTTCAGATGATGCTTGGGCGCAATCTTGCGCATCACGCTCATAAGCAGCAGGTTGTGATCCACCGCGATGTTGACTTCCTCATATTTGGGGGCGCACTCAAACTGGTTGGGCGCAGCCTCGTTGTGACGGGTCTTGATGGGGACGCCCAGCTTGTAGGCCTCCTCTTCAAACTCCTCCATAAAGCGCATCACCCGCTCGGGGATAGCGCCCCAGTAATGGTCGTCCAGCTGCTGATCTTTGGCGGCGGTGTGGCCCATAAGCGTGCGACCCGTCTGCATCAGGTCGGGACGGGAAGCATAGAGAGCTTCATCCACAAGGAAATATTCCTGCTCCCAGCCCAGGTTGGGCACCACGCGGGTCACATCTTTGGTAAAGAGGCTGCAGACCTCCACAGCGGCTTTGTCCACCGCGGCCATAGACCTTAGCAACGGAGTCTTGAAATCCAGCGCCTCGCCGTTATACGATATGAAAATGCTGGGGATACACAGCGTCTTGTCCATTATGAATGCCGGCGAACTCGGGTCCCAGGCGCTGTAGCCGCGCGCCTCAAAAGTGTTGCGCAGGCCGCCACTGGGGAAGCTGCTGGCGTCGGGCTCCTGCTGAACCAGCAGGCTGCCGCTGAAACTCTCAAATGACCCGCCGTTCATATCGGGCTCCAGAAAAGCGTCGTGCTTCTCTGCCGTGAGCTCGTTCAGTGGCTGGAACCAGTGGGTGTAGTGCGTTGCGCCGCGCTCTATGGCCCAGATCTTCATAGCTTCGGCCACCTGGTCTGCAATGCTGCGGTCTATGCGTGTACCACCCTCAATGGCCGCCTTGACCTTGCGGAACACATCCTTGGAGAGATACTTCTCCATCTTGTCCAGGGTAAACACATTGCACGCGAAGTAATCGGAAATCTTCCCTTCGTGCCCCTTGAACTGTACCGGCTCGCGAGAATCCATCGCAGCCAGCGCCCTTTGCCTAACAGAATTCATAGAATTTTTAAAGTTAACCGCCACAAATATAGATTATTTCCCAGAAAATATACTACATTTTTCGCCACAACCCCTTAGACTCAGGGGGTATTTGACAAAATTTGCTCGATTTTTGGCTGGCACCCCCAATTTTTGGGCGACAAATCACTAAACCCTGGCATTTAGCACGGGCTATTTGATTTCATCAAGCCGGATCAGCTGCCAACGGGCGGGCACGGTTTCTTGTGAGGATTCTTGAAGTCGAGATGGTGAACGGGTCCAGCTACTCGAGGGGCTTCTTGAAGGCAGGATGGTGAACGGGTCCAGCTACCCGAGGGGCTTCTTGAAGTCGGGATGGTGAACGGGTCCAGCTACTCGAGGGGCTTCTTGAAAGCGTTGCGACGAGAGGCAAAAATAACCCACTGATAACCAAGACCATGGGAAAGACTATCATCTCAATGGCACTTTAAAATCGAGACTGAGACGAACTCCTCCCACAACAAGCTAATATTCAGTAATTTGAAAAACGCATTCGTCGCAACGATTTGAATACACTCTGAGATTGCCCGTACTGACACTGCCGGTCCGGTGGGAGCACTTTCATGCAGAAGTCCCTTGTTATTTAGGGGAAAATACATACATTTGCACCGGAATGGGGCATTAGCTCAGTTGGCAGAGCGTTTGAATGGCATTCAAAAGGTCAGGGGTCCGACTCCCCTATGCTCCACAAAAAAAGTCGCCAATCTCTCGGCGACTTTTTTGTTTCCCCCGGGTTTGCGCACCGCCAACTTCAGGCAGAAGCGGTAAAGGGCTTCCGGGGATATTGTGCTTTTTAGCTGCGCGTCAGCTTCACAAGCTCCGGTTAGGGGCGCAGGGCAAGGCGTGAAATGCCAGTGGCATTTCAAAGCATTGCGAACGACCCTAATTGAGCCCGTCAACGACGTTCCAGGTGCCGGTTAGGCGCCTGGAAAAGGAGGCGTCGCGGCGAAAAGGAGCTTTGAAGCGGTTAAACGCGCAGCGTTAAGAAAAGCACCTTCCCCGGAAGCCCTTCACCGCTTCAAGCCAGTTGGCGCCGGTAAACCACTGCATCATCACGTACCAGCTACGGAAGTAATTCGGGTGACGGTCCAAACTATGGACCGATACCGTCAAAAACGGGGTATTATTCGGGTGACGGTCCAAGCGGTGGACCTATACCGGCAAAAACATGAGTCACTTCTATGCGTTTATGTCGCCGATGTCCCTAATTTTGGGACGACGGGAGCAGTTTACCCCGCTTTTGACACTGTTGTCCTAATATTGGGACATCTGGAGCACGGCAGATAGTTGATCCACCACTAGCATATCTAGTATTATTTTGCAGTATATTTGTAAAAAATTTTACGATTATGAAAAAGATTGCATTGATGTTTATGGCGGTTGCCATTTTGTTGACTGCCGGCTGCAAGGGCGGCAAGAAGGCCCAAAGTGCCCAGGCACAGGAGCCGGAGCAGGCTCAGGAGTCGTATTTGACTGCTATAGAGATGTTTCTGAAGGACAGTATCGCTTCCCAATATCTGCAGGGCGCCTATTGCGTCCCGTTCTGCAATTGGGTCTGCGCAGAAGAGAGCTATCCCGACAGCATTGCGGTGCTGGGCGATTTCTGGGTGATGAATTATGTGCAGGAAGCCGACACTCTGAAGTCGGTGTCGGGCGGCAATCATTCCGGCAGGATGCTGGTTTGCAAGGACGCCGACGGCCACTGGGCCGTGAAGGAGTTTGAACAGACCACCGACGGCAGCAGCTTTATGCCCAGCGCACAGCGCATCTTCGGCGATAAGTTCGACGCGTTTGCCGCCGCCCACTCCAACGACATCGAACGCGAAAAGAAGCGCGAGTCGGCCCTCGGCGAATTCGTCAAAGCCACCGGCCTCCAAGTCCACTTCTACAAGGACTACGGCTGGCCCGCCCTCGAAATCCCCCGCAAGTAGGGGCCCCGCAGATAAGGTTTTTATTCAAAGATATTACAGGGATTGACGTTTTTGCCAGCCTAGTACGTGTGCACGGAGTTGCTGCGGGCAGAGGGCAGGTAGTTGATGCCCCACCAGCACATCTGAAGGCAGACGAAGGCGATGAGCAGCACGGTGCAGGCCATCTGCCAGTCGCGTGGACGGGCTTTGCGCAGGTGGATGTATACCAGGTAGGCCAGCCAGGTGATGGCGGCCCAGGTCTCCTTGGGGTCCCAGCCCCAGTAGTCGCCCCACGCCACTTTGGCCCAGAGCGCCCCGAACAGCATCCCGAAGGTGAGGAACGCAACACCGACATACACCAGATTGTCGGCGATGTTCATCTCGTGCCGCACCGCCTCGAAGGAATCTGCCTCGACCGCCCCATTTTCAGAAGCGCTCTCGGCACCCTTTGAAACATCAGCCTCAGCGGCACCCCCGTTGGCACTCCCCGCCTTCCCTATCTTCTTGAAGAACAGCAGGTAGATGGCCATCAGGGTGGCGGCGCCAAGCAGGGCGTAGGCGAACATATAGACTATCACGTGCGGGGCGAACCAGGGGCTCTGGAGCGCCGGCATCAGGGTCTTGGAGTGGATCTCTGGTTTGAACAGATTGACGCAGATGAATACGACCGACAGCACGGTGGAAAACGACAGTATCCACTTGTAGCGCCAGCGGCTGTACACAATCAGGCCGGCCACAGGCACGAAAAACGAGTACCACAGCCGGGTCTCCCCCATTGTTTTCAGCGGCGGCCGCTCCAGCGAAATCCACATCCCGAGGATAAATGCAAAGAACACCAGGATGCCCGCCAGCGTGAAGGCCAGCGTCAGCCCCCTGCGCTCTTTCCAGGCAAAAACCGCCCCAAGCACCCACAGAATCACCGCCACCGCGGCGAACCATATGAACAAGTTCCAGGTCATAGCGTCTCCCTCCTATTGTTTCTAGCCGACTTTGAAGACCGGGCAGCTGCGGAAGAACTGGAGCCAGCGCCGGCGGATGCACCGCCCGCCGCGGCGACAGCCGGCTTGGGCGCCATAAACAGCATCAGGCACAGCGCGCCGGCAATCATCATAAAGATACCCGCATAGACCGCCGGCAGCCAAGGGTCGCGCACCAGCTCGAAAGTGCTGTACAGGCTCTCGGCACCCGCCTGGGAGTCATAGTCGTATTGATAAATCTTCCAGCCGTCCACCTTCATCGGTTTGTTGACGTCCACGGTGCCGGAAACGGACGATCCGTCGCGGCGCGACACTGTGATATCCGACGCAAACCGCTTGGGCGACCCGTCCGGATAAGTCTCCATAATGAATTTATGCAGTTCGATGGACAAATCCATCTGCAGCATAGACCCGTCTTCGCGCACCGCCCGGTTCTCGGGGATATCGCGGAAAGCCTGGATAAGCACATCCTGCTTGTCGGGCGCACCCAGCGTGGCCGCAGCAACGGCCACAAACACGCCCAGGTGATTCAGCAGGAACGGGATCTCGCGCAGCTTCCAGCGCAGCAGATGGTTAAGCGAGGCCATCCCCACCACCAGCAGCATCCAGCCCCAAGCCAAAACAAACGGCCAGAAATTGAGCATCTGCCCCAGCCAGGGCATAGCATGCGAGCCGCCGCCCATACCGGAACCGCCCATAGCACCAGCAGCCTGAGAGGCCTCCAGCGCCTGCCGCATAGCCTCGGGCATATTCCTCATCATCTCGGGCGGGAAATCGGCCATTGACGAGGGAGCAGCCTCCCCCTGCGCCACTAGGCCCATCACAATGGTCAGCCCCAGGGCATACACCAGCGCCGGCACCGCCGCCCCGTAGTGCATCATCCATTCAAAAAGATAGACGCGGCGCCGCAGCGCATACATCACGCCTATTGCCGCCAGCGCCACAGCCAGCAAAATTATATTTACCGGAAATGCCAGGGCGGCCCAGCGCACCGGTCCGCAGACAATCTGCAGCACAATGCCCAGAACCAGCAGCCCGGCCCCAAGGAGGAACCCCTCCTTCATCTTCCACGGTTTCTTAAACATAACAGGTTAATTATCAGTTCTCCGCAAAAATATGTAACGATTTTCAAAACCGCAACCCCCAAAAATGGGTATTGCATAAATTTGATACTTACCGCAAAGGTGCTTATCTTTGGCGCTTGCTTATAAATTGTAAGGGATGAAAGTTCTAAAATTCGGCGGCAGCAGCGTCGCAACTGCAGAAAACATACTCAGAGTCAAATCTATCGTAGATAAGCTGGACGACACATCTGTAATTGTCGTCTCTGCTCTGGGCGGAGTCACAGACGAGCTCATAAAGACCTCGCAGCTGGCCTCTGCGGCCGACGAGAGCTACAAAGACCACCTCACCGCCCTTCGCACCCGCCACTGGGCAGCCTGCGACGAGTTGGTAGAGAAAGGCCACCGGAATGACAAATTGAAAGCGGAGGTCAACGCCCTGCTGGACGAGCTGGAAGGCATCTGCCGCGGAGTGTTCCTGCTCAAGGTGATTCCCGAAACCACCCGCGACCAAATTGTAAGCTTTGGCGAGCGGCTTTCATCCATAATAGTGGCTGCGGCAATGGACCGCGCCGAGCAGTACAACGCCCTGGACTTTATCCGCACCAAAGACGGCCTGGTAGAATTCAACGAGACCAACCGCCTGATCCGCGAGCGCTTCAAAGATTATAACGAAAAGAGCCCCGTGGCCATAGTGCCGGGCTTCATTGCCCGCAACCTTAACGGCGATATCTCCACCCTGGGCCGCGGCGGCAGCGACTACACCGCCAGCATCCTGGCAGCCGCCCTGGACGCCTCCGTGCTGGAGATCTGGACTGACGTAGACGGCTTTATGACGGCCGACCCGCGCATCATCCGCACCAGCTACGTGATAGACGAACTGACCTACGAAGAGGCCACCGAGCTGTGCAACTTTGGCGCAAAGGTCATCTACCCGCCCACCGTTTATCCGGTGTGCATCAAGCAGATACCCATCCGCGTGAAGAACACTTTCAACCCGGATGCACCCGGCACGCTGATTCACACGCCAGACAAGCTGCGCCCCTCCAACCAAATTATCAAGGGTATCTCCAGCATAGACAACATAAGCCTAATCACCCTCTCCGCCACCTCTATGGTGGGCATCGTGGGTGTTGACCGCCACATATTCACCGCCCTGGCAGACAAGAACATAAGCGTGTTCCTGGTGAGCCAGTCCGCCTCCGAGACAGGCATATCAATAGGTGTGAGCAGCGCCGACGCCGCCCTGGCGTGCGAGGTTCTGGCCGAAACATTTGCCGGAGCCATCTCCAGCGGCGCCGTGAACCCAGTGAAGCGCGAAGACGAGCTGGCCGCCGTGGCCATCGTGGGCGAAAATATGAAGCACCACTGCGGTATCGCCGGCAAACTGTTCAGCACCCTGGGCCGCAACGGCATCAGCATCATAGCCCTGGCGCAGGGCGCCTCGGAGAGCAACATCAGCTTTGTGGTAGAGCGCAAGTTCCTGCGCAAATCGCTGAACGTTATCCACGACGGCTTCTTCCTATCAGAGTTCCAGGAGCTTAACCTGTTCGTGTGCGGCATCGGCACCGTGGGCGGCCAGCTGATAGAGCAAATTGCCAGCCAGCAGGAAAAGCTTAAAAACGAGAACAATCTCAAGATAAATATCGTAGGCATCGCCCGCAGCTCCAAGGCGGTATTTGACCGAAACGGCATTGACCTGGCTTCCTGGCGCGAGGCCTTGCAGAACGGCGAGGACATCAACCCCGCCCGCCTGAAAGAGGAAGTCATAGGGATGAACATATTCAACAGCGTGTTTGTGGACTGCACCGCCAGCGCCGATATAGCCGCGCTATACGAAGACTTCTTCAACCACGGCGTCAATGTGGTGGCAGCCAACAAAATAGCCGCGTCCAGCGACTATGAGAACTACCACCGCCTTAAAGAGACCGCCCGCGCCCGCGGCGTGAAATATCTGTTCGAGGCCAATGTGGGCGCCGGCCTGCCCATCATCAACACCATCGGCAGCCTGCGCAAGAGCGGCGACCGCATCCAGAAGATAGAGGCAGTGCTCAGCGGCACTCTCAATTTCATATTCAACACCATCTCGGCCGACATCCCTTTCAGCACGGCCGTGCAGATGGCCAAAGAGCAGGGCTACAGCGAGCCTGACCCGCGCATAGACCTCAGCGGCACCGACGTGATCCGCAAGCTGGTGATCCTTTCCCGCGAGGCGGGCTACGAGGTGAATCAGGAAGATGTGGAGGCCAACCTCTTCATCCCGCGCGAGTTCTTCCACTGCAGTCTGGACGAATTCTGGAAAAAGCTCCCCACCCTGGACGCCGACTTTGAGGCGCGCCGCCAGGGACTTGAGGCAGACGGCAAGCGCTGGAGGTTTGTGGCCACAATGGAGGCCGGCCGCTGCAGCGTGGCCCTGAAGGCCGTTTCCAGCGACAATTCGCTCTATGTGCTGGACGGCAGCAACAACATTGTGCTGCTCACCACAGAACGCTACCACAACCACCCTATGCTGATACAGGGCTACGGCGCCGGCGCCGACGTCACCGCGGCGGGCGTCTTTGCAGACATTATTTCAATTGCAAATGTTTAGCGGAGTTTATTTGCCGCAAAATGATTAGATTTGTGGAGAAATATAAGTTTATCCACAATGAAGATTGCAGTTGCAGGCACAGGCTACGTAGGCCTCAGCATCGCCACCCTACTGGCGCAACACCACCCTGTATTGGCTGTTGATGTCATTCCTGACAAGGTAAATGCCATCAACAAGCGCCATAGCCCTATTCAAGACGAATATATAGAGCAGTATCTGCAGCAGAAAGAGCTGCAACTGACTGCCACTCTTGATGCACATAGTGCCTACACCGACGCTGATTTCGTAGTCATCGCCACCCCTACCAACTATGATCCGCAGAAGAACTTCTTCGATACCAGCCACGTAGATGAGGTCATCCGCACCGTGATGGAGGTTAATCCCAGTGCTGTCATGGTCATTAAAAGCACCGTCCCGGTAGGTTTTACACGCGCCGCCAGCGAACGGTTTCACGGAGCCCGCCTCCTGTTCAGCCCTGAGTTCCTGCGTGAAAGCAAGGCCCTATATGACAACCTCTATCCCAGCCGCATAATAGTCGGTCACGACAGTGAAAAAGATGCTGCCGAAACATTCGCAGCCCTGCTCAAAGAAGGCGCCATCAAAGAAGATATCCCTACCCTTTTTATGGGCACCACAGAGGCTGAAGCCGTAAAACTGTTCGCCAATACCTATTTGGCCCTGCGTGTGAGTTATTTCAACGAGTTGGATACTTATGCAGAGATGAAAGGGCTCGACACCAAATCTATCATAGACGGCGTGTGCCTGGACCCGCGCATTGGCTCTCATTACAACAATCCCAGCTTCGGATATGGCGGATACTGCCTCCCCAAGGACACCAAACAACTGCTGGCCAACTACAATGATGTACCTGAGAATCTTATTCAGGCGATTGTTGAAAGCAACCGCACCCGTAAAGATTATATAGCAGACCGCGTGCTGGCAATGGCAGGCGGCTACAGCTACTACGGCCCGGACAACACCTACAGCAGCGACCGCGAAAAACCTGTCACTATTGGCGTGTTCCGACTCACAATGAAAACAGGCAGCGACAATTTCCGCCAGAGCGCCATACAAGGCATTATGAAGCGCATAAAAGCCAAAGGAGCCAAGGTGATAGTATATGAGCCCACCCTTGAAGAAGGGAGCACATTCTTCGGAAGTCCGGTGGTTAATGATTTGGAAAAATTCAAGGCCCAGAGCGACTGCATAATAGCAAACCGCTACGACCCGGCCCTGCAGGACGTGGCCGACAAACTCTATACTCGCGACATCTTTGGCCGCGACTGATCTGCAATGCGCATCACAGAACTCACATCGCTATCCGAGAGCCAAACGTCAGATTTGCTGAAGCTGATGCCACAGCTCACCTCAAGCATCGAAGTTTCTGCCGAAATGCTTTGCGCGGCGGCAGAAAACCCTTCCACCCACCTGTTCGCAGCTGTGGATGAAGAAGGGCGCATTGCCGGCTGCGCCAGTCTATGCATCACCAAATCGCCAACAGGAGTCAAAGGCGGTATAGAGGATGTCGTTGTTGATGCTACTTTCCGCGGACAGCACATCGGCCGGCAATTGATCGAGCACATCATAGCATTCGCTAAAGAAAACTACGCCCCCGTCACCCTCCATCTCACCAGCCGTCCATCCAGAGAAAAAGCCAACCGACTTTACCAGTCGATTGGCTTCTCAAAATACGATACAAACGTATATAAGCTTATCTGCGAATAAGGATTCCCTTATTTAGTAACACAAACAGATACACGGTTCTCTTCGCGAACGTCACTTACGCGCTGAGTGTCACCGTAGTACTCTACAGTGATGCGGTCCTCAGCGATACCTGCATCCTTGAGAGCCTTGGCAACGTTGTCTGCACGACCCTCGGAGAGCTTCATATTATGCTTGGCATTACCGGTCTCCTTGTCTGCGTGACCACCGATAACAACCACTGCCTCGGGATACTCGTTCATAACGGCGATGATGTGGTCAATCTTTTCCTGCTCGCTCTTGCGGATATTTGTGCGGTCGAGGAGGAAGTAAACATTCTCGGTGATGGAACGGGCAGCGGCACGCTCGGCAGCCAGGCGCTCTGCCTCGGCCTTTTCAGCAGCCAGACGCTCCTGCTCTGCCTTCTCAGCGGCAAGACGCTCTGCCTCAGCCTGCTCGGCAGCCAGACGCTCAGCCTCGCGGCGGGCAGCCTCTTCTGCGGCCAGACGTGCAGCCTCTGCGGCAGCGGCGGCCTCGGCAGCTGCAACGGCAGCAGCCTTGCGGGCCTTGTTGGCGCCGATGTTGAACTTCAGGCCGACCAGAGCAGCAAAATTGTCATCCCACCTGAAGGGCCTCTTCCACATTAGGATTTCGCCACCAAAGAACTCATTGTCGTCCAGAGTGTTGAACTTGTTGTTCAAGCCATTGTCCAAAAGTTCGAAAGAGAGATCCACCAGATTGCTCAGACGGATGTCCATTCCACCACCCAGGCGAACTACGGGGCCAAGATATGCAGGCTGGTCGTTAGCTGCAAAACGGTAGTTGGCGCCGGCACCCAGGAACAAGTAGGGATTCAGCAGGCGATGAGCGTTAACCTTGAAAATATTGCAGATGTCAAAGGTTGCGTCCACGGCGGCCTGAGCATAATTGAACTTGTTGATGGTAGCGTGGTCAGCACCGGGGAAATTGGCAAACGGACCGCTCAGATTGGCGCGCAGACCAAATACAGGAGTAAAGTCATAACCAAAATTCAGAGCAACATTGGGTAAATTGATATGATCCCAGTGACTGATGGCCCACTCGTTGGAAGTAGTGTAGTTGGCACCACCCTGAATACCCAGATAGAAACCGGGATAGAAAGTTTTTTCATCTTGCGCACCAGCTGCGAAAGTCACCAGCAGCGCAAGTGCAATGATTGAGAATAATTTCTTCATAATTATAATAATTAATAATACTTTTTCTGATAGGAACTGCAAATTTAACAATTTTCATAAGTGTTGAAATAATTTTTATCTTTGTTTGATAATGAAAAGCTTTCAGGCATATAGCGTTGCGGGGTTCTGCTTTACGGCGGAGGACCTGCCGTTCGAGCCTGCTAACTTACTACCTTTCAGGGTACAGACACCCGAGATAGAGGTCCTGTTTGCCCTCAGAGTGACGCCTGATATGCCGGTGGCAAACAGTTCATTGCTATATAAAACCCCGGAAACGCCCGGCTTCCCCGTCATCACCATATATACCAGCGAAAACGGCTATATCTTTGAAATGCAGCCGGTTCCGGACAAGCCTGCGGCTGGTCGGATGGCCGTCACTCAAGACTTCAAGAGTGCCGAACTACACCTTACAGGCACAGACGACCGCTACGCCATTGACTCGGCCATGATGCTGATGTTCACCTTCTCCACAGCACAGAAAGGAGCCCTTGTAATACACTCATCCGTAGTGACAAACTGCGGCAAGGGCTACTTGTTTTTGGGCCGGAGCGGCACCGGTAAGAGCACCCACAGCCGCCTGTGGATAGAAAACATCCCCGGCACCGAACTGCTAAACGACGACAACCCGGTCCTCAGGCTGATGCCCGATGGCACCGTCCGTGTCTATGGCACCCCCTGGAGCGGCAAGACGCCCTGTTACAAGGCCCAGGACGCCCCCGTGGGTGCCATCGTAAGCCTGTGCCAGGCACCACAAAACCATATCAAAAAGTTGACGGTAATCCAGGCCTACGCCACACTGATGGAATCCTCATCCTCTTTCCGGCCTGTTAAAGAATGCGCCGACGGCTGGCACCGGACTCTGGAGGGAATCTGCGCTGCAGTCCCGTTCTACCGCCTGGAATGCCGCCCGGACCGCGATGCCGCCCTACTCTGTTACAATACCGTAAATGGATAGAAAGACCCTCACCAACGAAGTCCTGCTGGAAGATGCGGGCGCTCTGCTAGCAGAGGGCCGCGAGGTATGCATCACCCCAAAGGGAACCAGTATGCTTCCCTTTATCAAGGGCGGCAGGGACAGCGTGACGCTTAAAAAACTCCCTGGAGTAGAAGTCGGCGACATAGTACTGGCGCGCCTGGCGGGTACCCGTTATGTGCTGCACCGTGTCATAAAAACCTGCGACGGCAAGATAGAACTTATGGGCGACGGAAACATCTCCGGCACCGAGCATTGCCGGCCGCAAGACATACTGGGCACCGTGGTGCTCATAAACGGCCACAAACCCACCCGCGGCACCCTTTGGCGCCTGCTCAAACCTATCAGAAGATATTTACTGGCAATATACCGACGAATAGTATGAAGATAAAAGACGGCTTTACCCTTCGCTCCCTATGCGGGGAGCATATAGTAATTGCAGAAGGTCTCGCACTGGTAGATTTCAACAAAATGCTCTCCCTGAACGACTCCGCGGCTTACCTTTGGGAACAGGTCAAGGACAAAGACTTTGAAATAGAAGATCTGGTGACACTGCTCACCGAGAGATATGAAGTATCCACAGACCGCGCTCGCGAAGATGCCACCACAATGGTGAACATCTGGCGGGAAAACGGCATACTCGAATAACCTATGCGTAAACTTTCTGAATGCATAAAAACCCTGTGGGCTATGTCCTCCACCCTTCGGTGGCGGATGCTGGTAAGCATCGCCGCGGGCCTTGTGCGAATAGCTGCATCGCTGGGTTTTGTCTGGGCCAGCAAACACCTGGTGGATATCGCCACCAAGGTGAGCAGTGACTCCCTGGGCCGGGGCATCGCACTGTTCATAGGGATCCTGGCGGTTCAGATTGCCGTAATCATCTTTGCCAACTGGTGGAATTCATACAACAGCGTCAAGGCGCAAAACCACATCCGCAATCAGCTTTTCGGCCACGTGCTCCGCAGCCGCTGGAATGGCCGGGAGAAGTTCCTCTCGGGCGACATCGTGAACCGTCTGGAAGACGACATCCGCATCACTTCAGATCTGCTTGTGGACTCTTTCCCGGGCATTATCATCACACTTGCACAGTTGCTGGCAGCATCTGTATATCTATTGACGCTGGCCCCCAACCTGCTTTGGGTACTTATTATTCTGATGTTTGCCGCAGTGGTCGGGTCCAGACTGTTCTTCAAAAGGTTCCGTAAGATTATGGCGGAGATACGCGCCCGTGAGAGCGAAGTCCAGCAGACTATGCAAGAAAGCTTTCAGCATCGCGTGCTGATGCTGACGCTTACGGGTGTAGAGCGGATAATGACCCATTTTGGCTGGCTCCAGTCAGATATCGAATGCAAGACGCGCAAGCGCCTCAACTATAATGCATTTGCCCGAGGTCTGATGCTGCTCGGCTTCCAGGCCGGACACGTAGCCGCCTTCCTGTGGGGCATCTTTGGCCTAGCCGCCGGAACCGTAACTTACGGTATGATGACCGCCTTCTTACAGTTGGTTGGACAGGTACAGCGCCCCATCGCAGAACTTGGCCGCCAGGTTCCCACATTCATCAGGGCAATCACCTCCATAGAACGCCTGATGGACCTTCAGGAGCTTGAAGAAGAGCCCAAGGCGGAATCCATTCTGCTACCCGATGCACCGGAAGTCACGGTTTCCAACGTGACCTTCGCATATCCAGATTTAAGCAGGCCTGTGCTCAAGAACTTTTCCTGTCAGTTCAAATCCGGCTCATTCAATGTCATCACCGGCCCTACCGGAGTGGGCAAGAGCACCCTCATCAACCTTATCCTGGGCCTGCTGCAACCCACCGAGGGCCAGATCACAGTGGATGGCCACCCTGCAGGAGGCGCTCTCAGAGTCAACTTTATGTACGTGCCACAGGGCAACTCCCTGCTCAGCGGCACCATCCGCAGCAACCTGCTGCTGGCCAAAGAAGATGCCTCCCTAAGTGAAATCAAGGAGGCGCTCTACACCGCCGAAGCCGCTTTCGTATATGATCTGCCGGAGGGACTAGACACCCCCTGCGGAGAGTCAGGCAGCGGCCTGTCAGAAGGTCAGGCGCAGCGCATCGCCATAGCCCGTGCCCTGCTGCGTCCCGGTGGCATACTTATTCTTGACGAATCCACCTCTGCCCTGGACGCCGACACCGAAAGCCGGATGCTGGAGAACATCCATCGCCGCCATCACGCCGGCAAGACCATCATCCTTATCTCACACCGCGACGCCGCCATCCGCTTTGCAGATGCCGTAGTCGATATACCCGAATAAAAGCACTACTCCCCTTTCGCGGCGGTCTCGAAGCCCGATGCCAGCATCCTGAAATAGACTCCAAACGAGTCCAGGGGGAAGATTGTAAGATATCTGAAAAAATCGCCCGTATGGCGCGCCAGCGAAATTGCTTTGTATATCACGAACGGATATTTCTGGTGGTAACTGATGTCGCGGTTGTGGCCAAAGTTGCCGACCTTCAGGATGAATTTGACAATTCGGCTGGCTTTGCGCTCCCAGCGTGCCGATGCGTCATAGAGCGGCATCGCCTCTTCCGACATTCCCAGCCATTTCACCGCCAGAGCCGCGAACGCCTTCCATTCGGTCATAAGGCCCATTTCCTTTATCCGCGATTCCAGCAGCTGCCGGTCAATATTCTCCCTATAAGTCCACAGCAGCCGGCACCAGTCACATACCTGGCGCAGCCCTATTCCGCCAAAGAAAAAGTGCTGCAGGATGTGCGAGAAGATGAACAGGGTGTCGTTGTCGGGGCTCGGCAGCAGAATGTCCACCTCGCCATTGCGCCAGGTGCGGGTCGCATCGCCTGTGCAAGTTTCGCCCTGCAGCCGGTCCAAAACCGCCGCCGACCGCTTCGAGATATTTGCGTGATAACTGCCGTGAAGTTCCACCACCCATTTGCCGAATTCCAACCCCTGGTGAAGATTTCTTGGGTGCTCCCTTTCAACCGCCGAGGCCATCGGAAGCAGCAGTTCTTTCGCCTTATTATAGTTTTCCTGGTCAAGCAGCAGATCCACGTCGCCCGACATACGCCACAGAGGCTTTGAATAGCATTGCGCCACCCCCTGCCCCTTTATAAGCACGGCACGGATGCCATCAAGCTGCAGCTTACCCACCAGCTCTGAGATAAAGGCATTCATATCGGAGTTGCGCTTCTCCAGCGGGATAACCTGCTGCACAAAGCGCAGCGCATCCTGCCTGGCCACCTTCAAATCTTCCACCTGGTCCAATCCAGCCGCAACAATCCCCGCCACAGACTGCTCCAGCGCCAGATTGTATATCGCCTCCCAGTCCACCGGCGCATACACCCCCAGCCGAGCCCCGGTCTCCCAGAGCCCCGCCCTCATCAGCGCAAAAAACGCGGAGGTATGTCGGTTTTCCTTTGCCATTTCACTGCAAAAGTAGTGAATTATAAAATACTACGTATTTTCAGGAAAATTTTTAACTTTGCGGTTTGTAAAATTTGTACCCAGAAGAATAATAAAATTACTATACAAAAATGAACGTTAAAAAGGAAAAAGAGATTTATTCTCAACCTCTTACCGAAATCCTCGAGCTGGTTTTCGAGGAGAACATTCTCCAGTCCGGCAGCGGCAACGATTCCAATGCTGGCTATGGCGACCAAGACCTTGGTGAACTTGGTGATGATGGTGATTAATCTTGATTAAAACATTGTATGATGAAAAGATATTTACTCGCATTTTTCGTTTCGATCCTCGCCCTCGCCTCTTGCACCAAAGGCCTCGAGGAAGAGCGCATTGATGGCAATAATACCAACGACAATAACGCCATTGATCAAGTAACCACGTATCTTACATTTTCCAGCGAAAGGCCTCAATTGGAACCCTCCACCAAGACTGCCTGGGATGGTTCAAAAATCGTCTGGTCGGAGAACGACAAGATTCGTATAGGCTTTACATTTAATGAAGAATGGTGGGGACAAAATGCCGCCATCAGTGGTTCCGGTAACGTTAAATTCTATACGTCGAACGGTGTTACTATTGATTCAGAGAAGCAGAACATTGGTACTTTTACCGTTCCTGTCGGTAATAATGCCTTTACCGGCCCCACAGAATCGGGAGAATTTGTCTTTTATTCGTTCTATCCCAGCACTCTGGCTAACACCAATACACAGAATGCTGTCCCTGATATCTACGCAACTCTAAATTCATATCAGTATCCCGTAGATGACTCCTTTGATCCCAAAACAGACATATTGGTAGGCAACTCTCATACTATCACAACCAGCGAACCCGGCTTCCCTACTGAAACTATTGATTTGTATTGGAAACGAGTTGTGGCTCACGGCTATTTCACACTGAAGAATTTCCAGAGAATTGTAGGATTTGAAGATGACGAGACCATCACCCAGGTTGTTTTTACAGCGCAGGAAGGTGCCAACTTGACGGGCAAACAAAAAATATCCTTAGCCACTGGTGATTATCTCGGCGATGTCACATCAAATACTGTCACACTTGATGGTACAAACCTTTCATTTGTAAATGAAGTAGATCCCACCACTTCCGAAGAACAAACAAATTTGAAGGTGTGGCTCAGTGTTATGCCGTTGACCCTGACCGCGCTGGATGTTGTTGTTGAAACCGACAAAGCGACATACCATAAGAGTTGGACGGGAATCAGCAAGACCCTCATGGGCAATCGCCGCAACACTATGGGCATAAATATGGCCTCTGCAACCAGGGAGAAAAAGAATTATTATTGGGTTAAAAGAGACATATCCGCTATTACTACGACTGATGTATTTGTAATTGTCGGCGATGATGGAGATACATATGCAATGTCTAATAATAGTGACACATCCGCACCTAGCGCCGTTCCCGTTTCGGTTACTGCTACTGGCGACAAACTTATTGGTGATCCCTCAGCTACGCTCCAGTGGAATCTCAGCAAACAATCGTCTGGCGAAACGACATATTACACATTCTATCCCAATGGTTCTACAACTACTTGGCTTTATTGCACCAGCTCTACTGGTGATGTCGTTAGGGTTGGCACAGGTGACAACAAATTATTCGAGATGGGGCGTTCTGGCTATCTAGTGAATACCGTTGGGAATTCAAGACGCTATATTGGCATTTACGACTCAACGGATTGGCGTTGTTATGCGCGGAGTAATAATGGTCAAATACCCAATATTAACGGCCAGACTTTTGCATTCTATGTGAGAGTCGCTGAAGATGATGACCTACTTACACCTTCTATAAGCTTTACGTCTTCTCCTATAACAGTTAATATGGGCGAGAGCGTTAGCAATATGGCATCCACTGATCCTTCCGGACTGGCTTTGACATACTATTCAGATGATGATTCCATTGCTTCCGTAGATCCCGACACAGGCGAAGTAACAGGCATTTCTCGTGGTACAACCACCATCCACGCCAACTTTGCAGGTAATGCATCCTATAATCCTGCTTCTGCAACCTGTGAGGTTAATGTTGTCAATCCTGGAGATCTTTATACTATTACTTTCAAGAAAGGCACTACATTTACAACAAATGTGACCTCATATACTAATTCAACAGGATTTGTTAACACTTGCGATGAATTAGCCCTTACTCTGAGATACATCAATAATGGTGGCAACGAGGATTGGACAGAAATGCGCGCTGGGCGTAATAGACAACGCGCTTCGGTGGCTACAATAACAACCAATTCAGCCATTCCAGAAGCTATTAACTCAGTAACATTATCAATTACACAAGTTAACACTAACCTTGTAAACTCTGTCATGTTGTTTGTATCCACCACAAATAACTTTAATTCAGCAGACTCATACCCCTTTAATGTTACTGGCACAGGTGATGTTACAGCTACCATAACTGCTCCTGCGACTAATATGTATTATCGGATTGAAATTGATTTGAAAGGTGATGGTAGTTATTATAATAATGGTTCGAACGGTCACTTTAGGTTCAACAAGATTATTTACGCAGAATAACGCAATTCTGGAGGTCTAATCCCTACCTTGATAAGACAGCAGCCACCTTCCCGGGTGGCTGCTATTTTTATGGTATCAAAATTGCCAAAAAGTTACTATATTCGCGCCCGAAAAATTTATCGTCGATAATAATAACATTTCTATACAAAAATGAACGTAAAAAAGGAAAAAGAGATTTATTCTCAGCCTGTAACCGAAATCCTCGAGCTGGTTTTCGAGGAGAACATTCTCCAGTCCGGCAGTGGCAACGATTCCAATGCTGGCTATGGCGACCAAGACCTTGGTGAGCTTGGTGATGATGGTGATTAATCTTGATTAAAACATTGTATGATGAAAAGATATTTACTCGCAATTTTTGTTACTCTTCTCGCGGCTGTTTCGTGCTCGAAAGGCCTTGATCAAGAACGTCTGGATAACGGTAACACTATCGGTGAAGTTACAGAGCTGACTTTTACCGGAGAAAGACCGCAGCTGGATCCCTCCACCAAGACTGCATGGGACGCAGGCACAAAATCAATTGTTTGGTCGACGGACGACAAGATTCTTATTGGCTTTACATTCAACGGTAATTGGTGGGCCAAGAGTGCCGCATATGCAAGCGGAAATGCATCTCCAAACAATAGCATCAAATTCTATAAGTCCAACGGTGTTACCATAGATTCAGAGAAGCAAAACATCGGTACTTTTTCCGTACCTGTTACCAATGCTTTTACCGGCCCTACAGAAACCGGAGACTTTGTATTCTACGCGGTATACCCCAGCTCTCAATTTAATACGGACCAGAATGGTGCTCCTAATGTGCCTGTTGCCCTGAAGGAATACCAGATTCCCGCAGCAGACTCCTTTGACCCTGAGACAGACATTCTGGTTGGCAAGTCCAAGACCGTAAGGTCCACCGGACTCCCTTCCCAACACATCAACTTGTATTGGACCCGCGTTGTGGCTCACGGTAACTTTACCCTCAAGGACTTCCAGGGAGTTGAAGATGACGAGCACATCCTCAAGGTGGTTCTCACAGCTCAGGAAGGTGCAAACCTTACCGGCAAACAGGTTGTTTCCGTGGCAGATGGCTCATTCACCGGCAACGGAACGTCGAATGTCGTTACGCTCGACGGTTCGCACCTCTCGTTTGTAAAAGATGCGCAGAACAAAACGAATATCAATATCTGGCTCAGCGTAATGCCGGTGACCCTTACATCCCTCGATGTTGTGGTAGAGACCGACAAGGCGACATATCATAAGAGTTGGACGGGAATCAGCAAGACCCTCAAGGGGAATGCACGCAACACTATGGGCATCAATATGGCTTCTGCAGAGACAGAACAGAAGGAGGAGTATTACTGGGTTAAACGAGATATTTCTTCCATTACATCTGATGACGTATTCGTCATCGTGGGCGATAATGGTAATACTTTTGCTATGTCGAACGATAAGGGTACCTCTGCTGCGCCTCAGGCTGTTCCTGTGACTTTGACGGCCGACGGCAGCAGACTTAAAAAAGAGCCTGCAGAGAGGATCCGGTGGTCGCTGAGCTCGGATTCTCATCGGTGGTGGGGAACGGTCTACCATTTCTATCCTAACGGTAATACGTCCACTTGGCTTTACTGCACAGGAAGTAATGATGGTGTACGCGTTGGTACTAATAGTGACAACACCTTCTCTATTTATCACGGTTATCTTTTTAATACCAACAGGAATTGTTTGGTAGGAATTTATAATTCTTCTGATTGGCGTCGTTATTCTTACATACCAATTATTAGTGATTTGTTTAGTGATATCCCTGAAAATATTAAGGACCAAACTTTCGCCTTCTATGTACGCGTGAAAGCAGATGAGCCTATTCTCCCAACGCCTTCTATGGGCTTTACTTCTAACATATCTGTTAATGTGGACGAAAGAGTAAGCAATATTGTATCCATAGAACCTTCCGGACTTCCGGTAACGTATTCATCTTCCAACCCCAATGTTGTTACCGTTGATCCTTCTACTGGCGAACTGACAGGTGTTGCAAGAGGCTTTGCAACTATCACTGCTGTATTTGCCGGTAATGCGTCATACCACGCCGCATCCGCAACGTGCAACGTTGCGGTCACCGACCCCAGCCGTCCTTACACTGTTACATTCGCAAAAGGCACCACCTTTACCACAAACGTCACCACATATACCACATCTTTCATCAATATATGTGATGGTTTGAACCTGACTGTAGCATACATCAATAATGGCGGTGACGCCAATTGGACAGAGATGCGCGCCGGGCGTAGCGATAACACTTCAGTGGCTGCCATTACAACCAATTCACCGATTGAGGAGGCAATTAAGACAGTGACATTGTCGATAACCCAGTCTGATCCTTCCCTGGTCAACGCCATCAGACTGGTTGTATCACCCACCAATACCTTCAGTTCAACCACTACTTACGAATTCGACGGAACCGGTCAGGGTGATGTTACTGCCACCGTTACCAATCCTCAGGCAAATATGTATTACAGGATTCAGATTGACCTGAAGCGCGGCACTCAAGCCGGATTCTTCAGGTTCAACAAGATCGTATACTCAGCCCAATAACGCACTTCCGGGGATCTGATCCCCACCCTGATAAAGCAGCAGCCACCGCGGATTTCCGGTGGCTGCTGTTTTATTATCTCAGTTTGCGACAATTCTTTGTACCTTTGGTGAGGTATAAAACGACTATTATGGCCAAGAATCCTACGAAAGAAGTGCGGATGTACCTGCGTATCCGCAACTTGTGCGGACTTTTAGGAATTATTTTGCCGGCGCTGGCGCTGTTTTCTGCCAGCATAGCGGCGCATCCGGGCGAGGACTGGTGGTGGAGCCTCTCCGCGACGTACTACCAGAGCCCGGCGCTGGTAGGCGTGCTGGTGCCCGCGTGCATTGTGCTGATTTCGTACATCGGATACGACCTGACGGACAATTTAATTACTTCTATTGCAGGGATTTCTGGCCTTGGAATCGTGCTCTTCCCGTGCAAAGTCAGCTGGGTAGCCGACGGCACGCCCGTGGGCTTCTTCCAGATCCCGGTGGAGATATCGCACTACATCCACGCCGGTTGCGCCGCCCTTTTCTTCCTGGCCATCGCGCTCAACAGCATCTTCCAGTTCACGAAATACCGTCACACGATGAGCGAGCGCAAGAAGCTGCGCAACAAGATTTACCGATTTTGCGGATACGGTATGCTGGTGGTAGAAGGCGTCTTTTTCGTTACGCGCGTGACCCCCTGCCCGGGCTGGCTGGCAATGATTCTGGAAGTCATCCTACTGATGCTCTTCGGCTTCGCCTGGCTGGTCAAAGGCCACGCATTTCCCTTCCTCAACGACATCGAGGAAACAGCCGAAACCGACGCGACAGAACCGGAAGGTGGGTCGAGGTAAAAATGTCTAGCGATAATAAGAAATGGTAAAATTTTGTTAAATGTTTGCAAATATTTTACTATTTTTGTCAAAAATTTGACAAGTAATGCTAGAGAAACCGCCTGTTCTGACCCAGAAAACCATCAGAGATGCTGTTGGAAAACTTAGCAACCAAGAAGTCTTATCCACAATTGCTGACATCAACAACAAGTATCTCTACTGGTCGGATGTAAAATACAAAAAGGCTGGGGATCTTACTCCTCAGGAATTATGGGCCGCCACTCAACTGTCCAGAATAAGTCTTTATGCATTCTACTGGCCAGAATTTGGGATCAGGGTTCCTGTCACAAGCCATATGCAGGAGATGTGCCACGACTTTGACATGAACTTTGGCGGCTATTGGGGCACCGAGTCCATCATTCCCAGAGACAGTCAAGAGAAATTCCTCTCTTCCTCTCAGATGGAAGAAGCTATTGCCTCAAGCCAGATCGAGGGTGCATCAACTACTCGCAAGGTTGCAAAAGAAATGCTCCGGAGAAACATCTCCCCCAGAACACGTGCAGAGCAGATGATTCACAACAACTATGCAGCTATCCAGTATATAACAGAAAACAGAAACGCCCCTCTGTCAGAAGATATTATTCTGCGGCTGCACGAAATAATGACGGAGAACACCCTGGACAATCCGGAAGATGCGGGAGTATTGCGCACCAGTAACAACATTGTAGTACAGGATGGTATTACCGGTGAGATAGTTCATACCCCTCCGGACTTTAAGCTTCTTCCTTCGTTTATAGAGAAACTTTGCGCATTTGCCAATTCAGATGGGAAGTATTTCCTCCACCCCATAATCAAGGCTATAACAATACATTTCCTAATAGGTTATTATCACCCATTCGTAGACGGCAACGGACGAACCGCCAGGGCATTATTCTATTGGTATATGCTAAAGAGCGGATATTGGCTTACCGAATACCTTTCTATCTCGCTTGTCATCATAAAGAGCAAGTCCTCTTACGAGAATGCATATATACACACAGAGTTAGATAACAACGATGTCGGTTACTTTATTGAATATAACCTTAAGGTCCTCAAGAACGCCTTTGACGACCTGAAATCATATATAGAGACAAAGATATCTCAAAAGCAAAGGGCTATAGATATTTTGTCCATTGGGGGCATAAACCACCGTCAGGCGGCAATACTGTCAATGATACGGGACAACCCGATGTTGGCTCTATCTACCAACGACATTGCCTCAAAATTCGGCATAAGCAAGCCCACCGCATCGTCAGACATAAAGCCATTGCTAAAAAGAGGCCTCCTGAAGACAATACCCATAAACAAGAAGCAGTGCAACTACGTTAAGGGAGATAGCTTTGACGAAGTCTTAAAAACGATTCATTAAAAATAATCCGGGCCGGCAACCTATTGGAAGGGCCGGCCCAGATTGTCAATCGGATACCAGGTAAATAACCTATTTGATAAACGGCCAGAAAAGCTTGCCTAGAACGGCATAGCCGATGCGGAAAATCCAACCTTGCGGCCAGTTCAGGTCGGTGTGTGAAGTGCGGCTTTTAAAAACTCCCAGCGCATAGAAAGCGTTGTGCACCGCCCATTCATTCTTGAGCGACTTGATGGTGCGGTTCCACACCTTGCTGTCGGGATGCTGATCGCGGATTGCCGAAAGCTCGCGCTCAAAGTCCACCTTGGGCACCGTGAACGAAGACTCCAGGTGGATATTGTTCTCTGACACGCTATAGTTGAACTTGTCGGTCACGGGTATCTATTCTTTGATGGAGCGATTATACCTCCATCGCCCCCTTAATCGTCTCCACAATATACCTCACATCCTCGTCAGTCACGTACGGGCCGGCGGGGAGGCACATACCGACCTTGAAGAAGGCCTCCGAAACACCGTTGACGTAGGCAGGGGCATTCTTGTACACCGGCTGCTTGTGCATCGGCTTCCACACGGGACGAGCCTCGATACCGGCGGCGTCAAGAAAGACACGCAGCGCCTCTACATTGTCGTTGGGCTGGCAGTAGGTCACCGCCGACGATGCCATATGGATAACACCCGCAGCACCGCCTACGGCCCCTTTGACAACCGCTTTGTAGGCATTCTCCTGCCCTTTTATCTGCAGTTGCGGGTCAATCATTATCGTGCAAAGCCAATAGTTGGAGTCATACTCGCCGGTGGCGGGCTGGCTGTGGACGGTGATGCCCGGCACATCCGCCAGCAGCTGTTCATAGAGCGCCTGCACGTGCTTGTGATGCGAGATATGCTCGTCCGCCACTGTCATCTGTCCGCGGCCGATGCCGGCGCATATATTGCTCATGCGGTAGTTATAGCCGATTTTTTCGTGCTGATAGTACGGATAGCTCTCGCGGTACTGCGTGGCGTACATCATAATCTCCCGCCACGAGTCCTCGTCCGGGGTAATCAGAGCGCCGCCGCCGGAGGTGGTAATCATCTTGTTGCCGTTGAAGCTTAGCACGCCGTAGCGGCCAAAAGTACCCAGCACCTGACCGTTGAAGCGACTGCCGAAACCCTCCGCCGCATCCTCAATCACGGGGATGCCGTAGCGGTCGGCAATCTCCATAATGCGGTCGGCCTTATACGGCATTCCGTACAGCGCCACCGGAACGATGGCCTTAGGCACCCTACCCGTCTTGACGATGCGGTCTTTGATGGCATCTTCCAACAGGTCCGGATCTATATTCCAAGTGTCCTTTTCCGAATCGATAAATACTGGCGTTGCGCCAAGGTATGTGATTGGATGCGAGCTTGCGCAAAATGTAAAGCTCTGAACCAGCACCTCGTCGCCTGGCTGCACCCCACACGCAATCAGCGCCAGATGCACCGCCGCCGTGCCGGAAGAGAGCGCCACAACACGCTTAGCGATGGGGTCAGGGGCGCTGCCGTTGCCGGGGGCGGCTGTCAATCTCGCCCCCACGAACCGCTCCAGGTCCGCCTCAAACCCATTCACATTCGGGCCCAGAGGCACGACCCAGTTAGTATCAAACGCCTCCTTGATAAACTCCTGCTCCTTGCCCGACATATGGGCTAGACAGAGGTAAATACGGTTAGACATAGTCAATGAATTATCAGAGCTTTTTTATCTGCGCTTTATTCCGAAACGCTATTTATCTTTGGTAGATAAAGTATCCGTAGTTTCAAGAATTTCATTAATATCAGCACATCACGGTCATCCCAAACCAGCTTATCAGCATATCCCAGAACATCTGGTCTTGGAATCAGTCAAGGTGGAAGAGGACGCGTTTACCTCAATAATATCTCTAATTGCTTCAACTTTAGCAACGACACAAGACGACCGAATGAGGGGGCAGTATGCAGTTTTGAGCGCAGCTATCAGCGCCTTCTGTTAATATCTGTCAAAGCATCATACTCTCAAAACCTTTAGCGCCTGCCATTATTATCTTATTTCTTATGTATAATTATTTTATTACTGTTCTTTTCACATCCTACTAAATAACCCTTTGCAACTAGATCATTGCAAATCTTTATAGCATCAAGGCTATACGAAATGCTTGACGTTGCTGTATCCGTTAAGAATCGCCGATATTCACCTCCCATAGCATTTAGTACATCAGTAACGACATTCGGATCATAGTCCAAAGAGAGGATGGCTCTCCTCCCAATTGATTCCCGAATTCCTATTGGAGCGTCTGTAATAACAGAAAGAAGAAGCTTATGGCCGACATCTGTCACTTTCAAATCCCCATCTTCAATAAACTTGCGGGCTAAAGAAACGAATGAGTGGTCAAATACAATATCTTGGACCTTGATGGCGCGAATGAAATCAATCTTCGCCCTCTTGGTAGAAAGTGACAAAATAGCAGCAGACGCATCTGCCTTATTAATGGGATAATCATTCGGATGCTGGACGAAGACTTCCAGGTTATTCACAAGGAATTGCGTATAGAGGGCCGGATAATGGCTAAAAATGAACTTATAATTGGTCGCATTGAACTCTAACAGTTTCTTTTCCACCAGGACTTTCATCCTTTGCGGCTGAATCTGGAATAGGATGCCGTTAAAAGGAGTCGAAAAGAGAGGAACCAATTCTGCATACTTGGAGACTTTTACGCTGTCGCTAAAGACAATGAGACGGGCCAAGGCAGATTCTTCTTCAAGCGATAAAGTGTCTCCAACTTTATCCTTGAATGTATTATTGTACAGGAATTGGAGTGGCAGTCCCTTCCCTTTTGTTACCGCATAGTAGTTTACATTTTTCCAAGTGGACTCAACCAAAGAATTCTCGAATACCTGCTCTAGGACTCCGTCCTGAAGAAGCTCGGCATTTGTAATCCTGTTCCTTTGCTTGGATAGATAACGATAGACATCAGCCTTGGGGCTATCAGGTGCATTCAGGAGGGCACATTGGATCTCTATCCGTTCGTGAATGCTTGTGTCAGGGAAGGCCGATTTGAGGGCGACAGACCAATGTGCTTTGACTGCCCGAATAAGATTTTGATTATTTGCGTCAAGAATTGCGGAATAAGCAGCGCTCCTATACTCTTCAAAGAAGCCCAACTTTCTAATGATAGCATTCAAATTCTTACGAGTGAATGCAAATCTCTGGTTTTCAATAATATCTTGAAGAATCAGCTCTGGGGTTTCCCTTAAAATCAGCACAGTAAATACTGGACAACAGGCAACAAATACATTCTGCGCCCGTTTGGGCGTAATTACCTCCCAACGTTTATCAAAGAATGCATAGTTATCCTGTAGCCAAGAGCAGAACAAAGGATTAATGTGTCCTTCACGCAGGTCGCAGAACTTGACATAAATCTCACGAAGCGCTTCTTGATCCTCAATAAAGCGATCTTCCTGCTCTATCTCATTCCAGAAATCATAGTTTTTGAGGAGCGAAAAGAAGAACGTCCCTGGCACAGATGGTTGCGCCTTATAGGCAGAGAGGATGAAGTCTAAACGCTTGTTTTTTGTGATTTGATTGCAAATTGGCGCACGGTATAACTGGTACAGACCGCTCTTGCCAAATATCTCACGGACAAGGTCATCGTTCAATAGTGATTCATTGGAAGAAAAATCCTCAACCGAGAACCGTTTGATAACCTCGTCCAAACGCTCCAATTGAGCCTCAAATTGGAGCCCTTCATGACGCGCCGCACGCATTGTAAAGTTACGGTCCTCCCTAGTAAGCGAGTTTGGATAAAAATACGACAAGTAGTATTGGTAATAACGGTCAAGATATCCATTCAGAATAAGGAACTTAACCAACTGTTCTTTCTCTAGATTCCCAAGCGCTTTTAACTTCTCATCTAAGTCCTCAGTGTTTACTTGATAAATACCTTCGACTGTATTCGGTAAGTCAATCTTCTTTTGAGACAACGACAAGATAGATAGCTCCAATTCTCCTGTTTTTCGTTTATTCTCTTCTTCATACAGAGCCATAGCGTTGTCAAAACCGCCAAGGCCGAAAAGATTCTTGTCTACAGCGTCAAAAGATGGTATCCGAGCCGAAATGGAATTATTAAACCGGAAAGAGTCTGCGCTTCCCTCCCTAACTTTCTGGAATAGAGAAGGCTGTGCAGCTACAGCATCAAATTGATAATCATTTCCGTTGATTCTGACCTTCAAATCATAAGATGAATAACCTGTCAGTTCTTTAGCCTTGTCAAGATAACGTTCCCTTAAAGCAATCTGCTTCTGAGTCAGATTATCGTTTTCCTCCTTAATCTTAACCCTCTGTTTAACAATCTCTTCGTCATAGCCAGCGATTATCCTTTTGCGTTGCTCGTCCGAATCCTCCAAAATGCCAGCCACAATACCTGCTTTGTTATACATCTTGGCAAAGTCATCCGGAATATAATTTTTGTAAACGATCAGACCAAAGAGAACCTTCTCATTCATCACCTTGGAATCCAGAAGAAGGATGAACTGGTTAAATTCATTAACAATGTTCAGCAGCAGTCGCATATCCTGAAGATAGTCACAAAGATTCCAAAGCTCAGTTCGTCCCAACTTGTCAAACGTCTCCGACGGACGAATCG
This sequence comes from Bacteroidales bacterium, assembly GCA_016290415.1. Classification (GTDB taxonomy): domain Bacteria; phylum Bacteroidota; class Bacteroidia; order Bacteroidales; family UBA932; genus Equibacterium. The sequence goes on along the minus strand of JAEETP010000003.1, from coordinate 24,001 downwards.
CCTCCTTCAACTTTTCATATGAATTCAGCGAATTGATAATAGGGATTACCGTAACAATATAATCGAAGAACTTCACCCTCTCCGTTGCATCAAACAAGTCGTCCGACACTGCGTAAACAAAATTAATCTTCCGCTTAAAACTATGGGAATTATTAAGAATCGTATTCAGTTCACGTAATTTATAGAAGATAATCTCCTTATTTGCGAAACGATCTAAGTCTTCAAACACCACCACATCGTACTTTGTACTCTCAAAGAAATAAACAATCTCATCCAAATATGCATTGAATACCGACATATTCTTCGTTATCTTCAGCACAACATCCTTGTATCCAACTTTGCCTACGGCAAATGAATAATGCAGCAAGAAATAGCGAACGAGTATAAAAAAAACAACGCTAAGGGCCACTAATGGCCCCCATTTCAATAGGTTCTGGACATTATCACCCACATCATCAAACGTAATGTAGCCTAAAGCCCAAGATGGCTTAAATAAAAAGACCACTGACACAATAGTTACAAGACATAAAAGCGTAATCAAATATGGCGTGTAACATTTTGTCTTATGAATCCGGTGAATCCTGCTTTTAGGCGTAGTCTGTGGATTATTATGATACAGTATCTGCTGCAAGATGCTATACTCTATCTGTTTATCCGTAACAGAATCCACGCAGCCAGCAGAAACTGGCGTATGATTTTCCTTAGCTGCCTTGTTCTCTTTCGTAAGCAAAGAAGCCAACGATATCCTAATAAAGCGATGACGCCAACACAACATCCACCACCTATCCAACTTTTTCTCCGCCGTATTGATAACTGAACTTTTACCAACGCCATAGTTCCCAGCCACTGCTATGTTGAGCATCCTATTATCCTTAATTGCCCGCATTAAAAGTGAGACCGGAACATACCCCTTATTCTCCTCACGTTTCCCAGCATTCTCTACATATGGCTTTACTATGCAAGGAGACAAAGGATAGGCTTCCGGGACGGAAAGTGCAGGCTTTTTGTGGAATTGTTTGAAAAGATTATGAAAGATTGACAACCTCACGTTATTCTTTGCTCAATAATAAACTGTTTACAAATATAGCTATTGTTGTTCTTATCAACTCAACGAAATCCCCCCATATTACCGACAACTTGATTATTTGAATTCCACATCTATGAGCAAATAGTATCTAACACGATTAACCGTAGCCCAAACTGCGCCCATCTCATTCAAACAAATTTTACTGGCTTTACAATCCTTTGGAATCATCAGGAAAGAAAAAACCACTATTTGTATGTTTTCTCTATCACTTTTCCTGCGGCATCATTCACAAATGCCCGCCATCTCTTCAAGCAATCCAACCCCTTCGCTAGCTCATCCTCCTTCCAAAATGCAGTCACATAATAGCGCTCAGCATCTTTCTTATCATCCGTCAAATAAAACTCAAAATCTCCTGCTGTGAATCCTACATCTTTTAAATCTTGTGGGGTAAGACCTAACCCCGTGTAATAACGCTCTAATTCAAGGCAACGTGTTAACAAATCCTCCCTCATATTCTTTAGCAGGCTGTACTTTTCTATAAGCTCCTGAAACTTGTGGAAGGCAGGATTAAGTGCATTATAGAAGATCCATACCAGCTCATAATGCGAAAGTGTTCCTCTCAGGAGAGAGACGTATTTATATGCCTCTTCGAAAGAAAAGCCCTGATTGTCGACAAACTGGATAATCTTATAGAGATGCCTGAAGTAATGGTCAAAAATCGTGGGTATCCATGTATCGTTATAAGCGCCAAAGCCTTTTGTATACAGGAATCTCCGATAGCCATACACTTTAAGATTATTCCCCAATTTCCCTTTCTCAGAAAGGATAATCTCAGCCTCATCAAAAGTATATCTAAACACTTCCCTGCCCGTCACCACTTTATCAACCTTTCTCTCATCTTGCAGCGTATAAGAATCTGTTTGAGGAATCAATATGGTCTGCTTTTCTTGGTAATCATACCTCAGCCCAGCCACTATCTCCTGCTGCAGATTTAGCATATTATAAAACAGGTTTTCAAACCTCTGATACTTAAGCGTTTTATTCTCTTTTTCGAACTCAACGCGCTGATTCTTCATTTCATCGCGCGTCAACTGCAACTCTTCACGCTGTAATGACAACTCGTTCTTCTGGAGAAGCAACGTGATGATTAATCCTGCAAATGCCAACCCAGAAAAGAGTGCGTTACTGGCGCCGAACATATCTCCAAACTGACCCCTTGTCTCCATCTTATTAATGAAAAACAAGAGAAACGTTAGTGCCCACAACACTAAAACGACGATAACTGAGATAACTGCATATTTTGCAATCTTCTTATTGTCCTCATCTTTATTCATCAATCTCATATTTAGCTGTTTTCGTTACCACCCATTCCCGGTCCTGTTGCTACTCACCCACTATTTAATCCTCCCCCCTCTGCGGCCAGAACAAATAACCGCAAAAAGCCCACGCACCTTTCACCAAAGCTATGATCTTTTCGCTCTTCATTCTTCTCATTGTTACTTCACCATTATCTCGTCTTCTTCCATAGGATGATATGGTCCATCCTTAGACTCAAACAGCATGCTCCCGCTTTAAAGGCATTCCAGCGAGTGCCACCTATCTTTCTCCATAATCAGCATCCTTGGCCAACCATATGCATCCAATGAACGCGCTCAGTCTCGTTACCATTATCATCATAGAATATCCAACAAATCTTTCCTCGAAGAATCACAACAATTTTCGATGAAGCCTGGTGTATATGTATCGGCATCACAATCCTTGGTTCCAGTGCATTGAGCATCCGCTGCGACTGATCGTCCGGACCATTCCGAAAATCTAAGTTCATACGAAGCCGCGACGAGGTCTTAGCCTGGGAGGTTAATTCATCTATTTGTTTCCAACCAATAACGCAGGGACAGCCGAGTCCTTAAGAACGCGCCCTTTCACTCTTTCGACAGAAAGGGGCGATACTGAAGTTCATACTTAGACGAGCCGTAGTCGATAATCATCTCAAATTCTCGAATCCCTTTTCGTGCCGCAATCTCATGCAATCTAGCCAGATGGGCCTTATCAATTCCTGTCCCGTAATAGATGGCTTTAGGCCGATACTGAGTAACTGTCGGTTTTGGATTATTCGGATCTTGTATGCGAGGATCAATCAAGCGCCACTCCTGCTCATATTCCCAGTCTTTCGATTTATGCAAAGCGACCTTCATATGGGCCAATAAATCAGTACTGATGACTGGCATTTGTTTCATCTTCAAGAAGGCCCATGTCATATAATCCGTTGCATCGTGGCGACTCTCCGAATAAACGACAGGGCACATCAACACATTAGGCAACGGAGACTGTAATGTCGGTCTAAAATCATACTCCAGTGCAAAACCCTTTTGAGAATCCGCATAATGCCCCCACATCAGAATAGATTGAACATCTTCGCAGAAACATGCATAGGAAGAAAAGCGCTTTGCGAAATGAGCAATAATTGGGCATAATGTGGCAATCTGAGTTAACCCTTGTTTTTTAAGATCCTCAATCTCTCCCTCTAGTTCCTTATAATCAGGAATTGCAATGATACCTGCACGGACATCTTTCCAGTACGATTCGGGGAACATCTTCTTGAACTCATCGGGGAAATCATTCCCCGCCGCCAAGAAAGATTTGAGTTGCTCAAACGACTCCGGTCGAATAAAAGCATTAATAAGCTGAATTATTCCATCCAGATTAAACCAAGGCAAGGTATCATATGGGTCATTGAACTTGTCAGCAGTTACAGCATATATCTCATCTCTTTCAAAAGCCTCTATTTGTAAATCGCCACAGGGTCTGAATCGGAACAAACTCGATGGAAGCATCTCATAAATGGCCTCACGAATAGGTTGAACCATCTCATTGATTATCTCATTAGACGTCCCTTCCTGGATAACGATTCCCTGAAGAATCTTGTCAAAGTCTCCCCTGTGCATACGGCATAGATTAATAATTCAGATGAACTGCTCACATCAACGCCTTCTTTTGTGATACCTTACTAGTGGCGTTAGGATTGACACTATAATAACTGGACAAAGATGCTTTCTCTCCACTCTTGCATATACTGACTCAATCCCCCTGACAAACCGTTCATTCACTAAAATGAGATCATCGTATTGTTGAATATCAGATAAAGGACGGTTCTGCGCTCGTAATGCCAATCTGTAAACAAGTTGATTCCGAGCCGTAGCCGATTGAAGAAGAGGAAGATTATTGAAAAGTGCATCCAACTCCGCCTTTCGTATAATAATGGGGTTCCCCTCATTTATTCTGTTGCGCAGCAATCGAAGAAACTTTCGATGTGTGGGATGAATGATAAACCTTCTCATTATTTCTTCACCATTATCTCCCCCCTAGCGACCTATACGAACCATCCTTCACCTCCGCAATCACAGCATATTCAAACATTTCCGGCAGATAAACTAATGCGTCCAGAGCCCATATTCATCATTGATTTGGCATTAGGAATTTAGCCATTTGGAACAGATCTATTGAAGTGTCGCTCAATCCACGAGCATTACCTACCAATAGCGCCTTCCTCTTCATTATTTACAGTATCTCATTAGCACATTTTTCACTTTGGGCCCTTAGTCATTAATAAACTCCTCCAGCCTCGTATAGCTTTCCCCAGTAACGTTCTTACAGAGCTTATCCACACCGATTAAATAAGATGCATAAGAAGGATCTCTTCGCTTTTTCGCTCTATTGAAATCAGCATAAGAGCAGATGGCCCCCATTGCAATACTTCCTGCAATTCTCAATATACTAAATGGATTCCCATTTATCAAAGAAAGCGTGCTCAAGACGGCCATTGATACAGGAGCCCCTGTGGTAACTGCCAATGCTGGTATTTCCTTCCAGTTATCCATGCTCTTCCTGTACTCATCCTTTGATTCCATCAAATCATTCACGAAGTCCATTTCCACCTGTCCTGCATGTTGAACATTTGAAATCAGTGCAAGGTGATTGGTAAAATCATCAAATCTCTCTCTCAGGAGTTTTCTTTCTTCTTTACGGTCATTGACAAACTTTATAAGTTCGCGTGAACTCACTTCCCCGATATTCTCCGGAACAACATCTTCTAATGTAACAGAACAGAAGAATCCTTTTGCATTAGGATCATGCAGAAACTCCCCAAAGTTTGCATTCTCACAGAAAAAAGGGCTGATTGACCAGGCATCCATATCGTCAGTTCCCCTATTCAGATTGCGGATTCTTGCCACAACCTGCGACAGTTTGAACATATAACCCCTCGCCAGTTCTTTCGATAGATGAAGCCATTTCTCTTCATCAATAAAGTAATCGCTTATCAAATCAAGATAAGGATATAATCTGGTATCAATCTTATCAGGATGGATTCTATCCACATCAGACGGAATAAGACCTGCAGGAGGTTGGCTCTTAAGTTTGTCGCAAAGGCGCAGAAATTCATTAAAAGTATCTCCTCTGTCTTTATCATCCAACTTAACATTCCTAACGAGATCCGCATCCACTAAGGCCTTAATTTCGTCACTGTCATGAGGGGTGTAATCTTCTGGAACTATCCTATAGACATGGTTCCATAGCAACAAACTAGACTTCACCCACGCCTCATTCTGAAACTCTATGTGAGGATAGTATAATATGGAATCTGCCTTCATGTCTTCACATTAATTTCAACCTTTAATCTTGAACCATAATTGGATCGATAATCCTTAACCCTGAACCTATACCACCCTCATCCTTCACGCCTTTAATAAACACTTCAAGGCTTTGTTTCATTTGGCGTTTCTGTGCTTCTTTCGCTTGAGATGAGAGTTGAGAATGATCTATTGTCGCCTCACAATAATGCGAAATGTTTTCTTTGATGAGATCTATTTGCCATTCAGTAATGGGACCATTCATAAAGTTCGCCCCAAGATAACCCGCTAACACACCTTTGAAGTATTGTTCTCCCATAATAATGAACTCCGAGTCATTAATCAATTAATCCCAATAATCGGTGAGGCATTTCTTTAAGGGAATAATGTGCGAATAAAAGTTCCTGGACACTTCCCTTCCCAAACAACTCGGCTTATGAATAACTCTTGATTTCACATATGAATACCTTTCCCCACCATATCAAGTTTGTCACTTTCCAATATGTACCTATCAAAAGGCAGAATATTTGAGGTTCTACCATTACTCATAATTATGTGTATTCGAGATAGTAAAAACTGAAAGCCAATAGAAGGTTTCTCAAAGAAAAAGAGCATATTCGCATCGTGAGCATCAATACAATGACATTTCTTTTCATCATCTAAAAAGATTGCAAATCCCTCGCTTAGTGAAACGACTATATTTGGCAATAGGGCTTTATCTCGTTCCCCCATTTCCGATAGACACCTTTTAAGAAACGAATCTACCTCCAACCCAAGAGTCTGACAAATAATAAAACCATATATCTGATCTTGCCATTTATTATTTTGATCAAAGCGCTCACTCTCAGCTCCGAGCGTGCTAAAAGTGTTACAATACTTTCTCCAATATAACGAATCCCTCACATACCTTTGGCAACTCTTCACCGATTCTATTTTTCTAAAAGCATCCTCAATATCATCTGTATCCAGAGTGCTTTTTACCTCGCCCACAGCCAAAACGCTCTCACATGGATAATACGTTGTTTCTGGGGTATTGGCAATTGAGAAAACAGGACATATATCTTTTTCGTAAATTATGATATCAGTCTGTTTACTTGTATGTTGAAATGAATCTATCACGAAGCCTGACCCGACACTAATATTTGCTGGTAATACTCTTCCCAGCTTCTCCCGGACCACATGTTCTCTTGCGGCGCCAACGGTAGTGGGAGTTGTTGCGCTTCCAGCGTTAATAAAGGCGTCCACAAGTTCCTTTGACATCCTGTTTAGGAATTCTACCGAATTGAAGATCTTTTCCATATAACTAATTCTAATCCTTTCTAAATAATTAATCTAACATTCCCTCCTCAAAAAGAACTAATGATGCTTACTCTTGTTCAAAGTCTTTCTACCGAAACAAGCCCGCCAAATCCAACAAAGAATCCACAAAATGGCCAGGGAGTTTATCTGAGCCACAATCTGGAGAGCTCCCTTTATGAATATTCTGATTCGATGAGTCTCGCAGGCAATAAGTCTCCCACCCGAGCTTATTGGGAACTATGAAATCTTTTGCTATGTTGTCGCCGATATAGTAATACCGGCAGCCGGGGTAGCGGTCTTCGAAGTAGAGGAAGTTGCGCTCGTCTGTTTTTGTGCTGCCGAATTCCTCACTGATAATGATATTATCTTTCTCAAACCACATCCGGAGACCCAGCGCATCTATCTTATTATTCTGAGAAACAGAACGGCCATCGGTGATAAGGCCTAGGACACATCCACTATCCTTCAAAGCATCCAGGAGGTGCTCCACACCATCCGATAATTGAATTTTCGGCCTGTGATTCCTATAGAGATCCTTCATTTCAGCTTTGTCCATAATGCCACTATATTCTTCCCGCAAATGGGCAAAGACATCTTCGCCGACCTGAAATAAAGCATACATCTCCTTAAGGATATCATCAGGCACAACATTCCCAGCCACTCTTCGGGCAATCGTTTCTGCAATTACCCTAAAGCCCGACAGGAGATAATCACGCTCTTTGTAAAGCGTATCATCAAGGTCAAAACAAACAACTTTGGTTCTCACAAGACAATCAGTTTGCTACACAAACACCGCATCGTCATACCTCAACATCAATAGATGATCCTTCCAATTGTCGGTATATTCCAACTGTTCTCCGAGAAATAGTTCTCTGATAAGGAATTCGGCATAATTTGCGCCGGCAGCATAGGCAAGAGGGTAGCCACCGCCAAATCGAGGATTAATCTCAATCCCGATAACGTCACAAGTATCTGGATTTAAAAAGACTTGTAAGCATATGCTACCGACACATCCTGCAATAGTTTCAAGTCTATCATAAAGGAATTGTGTCAATGGTTTTTTTTCTGTGATTCCTTTGTTTATTTCCCCGGCTCTTATCTTGATTCTTTCACGTGGCACTATACACTTTACCTTATTGTCAAGCCCGTAGTACATATCAACCGTATACTCTTTATAGATATTGCTGTCTATATACTCCATAAAAAGCAACTTGGGGTCTTTTACCAATTCTTTCGTAAGCTCATCCGGAGTCATAACAATATGCAAGTTGGTACTCAGCGAGCCATCGTAAGGCTTCGCAAAAAAAGGAAACGACGGATTGTTCTTATCAATTGACTTGGGCACTCGGATATTATGCTGTTCAAAAAACGCTCCTGTATTACGCTTATCTCTACATATACTGATAAACTCTCGTGATGAGATACTTACAAAAACACCCATCTCCTCGAAATCACTCTTGTGCTCCGCCAGGATTAGCAACTCTGTATCTATAGTTGGCACAATCATCCCAATCTTGTTATCTATGCATATCATCTTCAACTGGTCGATATACTGTGAATCCGTAACTCTGGACACCTTAAAACAGCCATCACTGATATACGCCGCCGGAGCATACTCCGGATTCATATCAGTCGAATAGACTTTTGCCTCAGCAAAAAAATGGCGAAGAGTATCTTGGAAGCACCTAACCAGCGCAACCCGCTGACCAACCGAAGTTATAAGTACGTTATGATTCATATTAACGACAAATGTCAATTATTTCCTTCAAACGATTCCATCGTTGCCGATGTGGCCGAATTGATATCTTTTCTCATCAATACATTCTTAATTGTGATAAACACCACTTTGATGTCTGTCCATAGACTGCAATGATCTACATACCACACATCCAACTTAAACTTTTCTGCCCAACTGATGGCATTCCGGCCGTGGCACTGCGCCCAGCCGGAAATACCGGGACGGACCTCGTGTCTGCGACGCTGTTCTTCATTGTACAGCGGCAGATACTCGACCAGCAACGGGCGCGGCCCGATCAGTGACATATCACCCTTCAACACATTGATAAGTTGCGGCAACTCATCTATTGATGTACTACGCACGAACTTGCCAACTCTTGTCAAACGCTGTTCGTCCGGCAACATATTACCATCCGCATCACGTTCGTCGGTCATAGTCTTAAACTTGATAACCTTGAATATCTTCTCGTCCTTACCGGGTCTCTCCTGGAAGAAAAAGGCGCCGGCTCCTTTGTTAGCAAAGTGGAGCCATATTGCAACTATTATCAGGAACCAACCGAGCAATAGCAGCGCGATTAGAGAGATTAAAAAATCAAGTATACGTTTGAAGAAATGCTTATACATTACTATTGACACTCCTGCAATACCTTCTCGTAAAAAGCCAATTGACACTTCTGGACAAACGATTTGTCATATCTCTCAACGATGCGACTGCGCGCCACCCCGGCCATCTTTACTCGAAGCGGCTCGTCTACAATCATTCTCTCCATCGCTTTTCTGAGCTCATCCACATCCTTGGAAGGAGTAACCAATCCGTTATACCCATCCTGGATAATCTCCCTTGAGCCATTGATATCTGTCACTATAGAAGGTAATCCCATTGCCCCTGCCTCAAGAACAGTATTCGGGAATCCTTCGCGATAACTGGGAAACACAAAACAATCTGATGCCGCATAATAAGCCACCAGTTCATCTCCGGACTTTGGCCCAACTACTTTAATGGCAGTATTATGATTGATTAAATCCTTTGTTTGAGCAGATACGGGATCCAATGCCTCCTCGTACGCCCCAACCAGCAACAATCGAATGTTATTAAATGTTGAACATAACTCAGCAAAAGCCAGGCACAGTTCATTAATACCCTTATCGCCAACTATTCGGCCAACATATAAAAAGATAAACGTGTTTGGCTCCTTAATTTCACTCGCCAGTTTAACCACTTCCGGCCTTGTAGAAAACCGCTCCACATCCACTCCGGCAATGTTACCATATCCCAGCACCTCCAGTGGCTTTTTCGTAATCTTGAACCGTATCAAGTCATTCTTTACCCCTTCTCCTTCCGGTATGATATGTGTTGCACAGGCACACGTTAAACGGTCGGTGAACATTAAAATGCGACGCTTCAAACCTGAGGATGTAGGGAACACCAACCCCGTAAAAGTATGTATCCTAACCGGCACCCTTGTCAACCATGCCGCCACCATACATAGCAGACCCGCCTTAGGAGTCATAGAGTGAACAATCGTAGGTTTTTCTTTTTTGAAGACACGGATGATGCCGAACAATGACCTTAAGTCCTTAAACGGAGCGATATGCCTCTCCATCGGAATGGCTATAGTATCTACTCCATACTCTGCCCCCAACTCATCCATTGTCTTGCCCGGAGACGACAGCAAAGCGACTTGATATGATTTTGTCAAAGACGGTAAAATGCCCTCAACAAAACACAATGAATCAGAAACTGTACAGGCGCGGATGATCTTAAACATATAAAACTTATACCAAGCTCTGATAAACTTTAGAGTAAGACTGTACCATCTTGGAAATATCAAACTGTTTTGCGCGATTATAGCAAGCTTGCGCAGTCTTTTCGTACAAAGTCTTGTTATCGTGTAGTTCCGTAATAATTTCAGCAAGGCGTTGATAATCTTGGTGTGGGAACAATATGCCCGCTCCTTCGGTCATTTCTCTTAAACCATCCACATCACTGGCAATAAATGGCTTCCCGACACACATTCCCTCTATATTTGAAAGGGAAAGACCTTCCAAATGTGAAGACATAACAACAACATCTGCGGTGTGCAATAGTTCTGGAATATCAAAGCGGACGCCCCAAAAAACGACATTATTCTGAAGCCCAAGTTCAGTAACCATTTTTTCTATCAAAGGTCGCCTGTCACCATCTCCCACCAACCATAATTCATAGGTGTCCTTATCAAGGAGGCTAATTGCTTTGACAAGTGTCTCATGATCCTTTTGGTACCTGAATCCGGCGACCATAACAATGACAAACCGATTAGTACGTCTTAGAGAATTGTTCGGATTAGCTTGGTGAAACGCTTCGACATCGACACCGTTATAAATAGTGACAATATCTGTATTATAATGGCCCAGATAATCCTTAAGGTTATTCTCTGCTTTTTGGGAGATACAAATTACTATTCTATACCGATTGTACATCCAGCGGTCAATACACTTATACCACTTCCATCCACGACGACGATTAGAGGTGCTATGCTCAGTTGTAACGAGCTTGGCAGAGCAGAACAACCCTGCTATGGACGCGAATAATTGAGGCGCCGTATTATGGGTGTGAACAATGTCATAATCGCGCATTATTCGCAGTAGCCTCATCACCCAAAGAGGATTGTAATAATGGTCACTATCTGACAGTTCGTAAATTGTACAGCCACAACCTCGCAGCTGCTTCTTAAACGTTGTTTCTTCCCCATTGAAAAGACAAACATCCACGTCGTGGCCCAAGGCTCTTAACCTTGGCACCAAATCAACGATTAGCTTTTCTGCACCACCTGTGTGGAGGGAAGTGATGACCTGTAGAATTCGCATTCCTATTAGCGATAATCCTCAACCGAATGAACGATATACTTCATAGCCGGTGATACATCCTGATGGATAACTTGTGCAGGATTACCGATAACGATACTGTTATCCGGGACGTCGAAATTGATAAATGCGCCGGGGGCAATAACCACATCATTACCAATATGCACTCCGCCCACGACAACCGAAAACTGCCCCATCCTGACATTATTACCAATTACCGGAGTTCCAGCACGTTTCCCTTGAGAGTTTCCAATCAGAATACTCCCAGCGCAGCTAAAATTCTTTCCAATAACAACTTCCGGGTTGATTACAATAGTTCCCCAATGACCAATGTATAAACCTTCACCAATTGAGGTACGCCAAGGGATCTGAATATGTGTCTTTAAAGAACAACGCCTTAGACACAGTCTGTAAAACCATCTTATATATGGTTTGCTTAACTGACATTTTCGAAAGAGATAACTATACCTAAAGCCAGGAACAAAAAACCTATACTTTAATTGTACTGCTTTCTTATGACAATTAACTCCTTCGTACCTCCATAAATCCTTAAGAACAATCGTGTTCATTACAATGGCTTTATTTAAATAAACTATCTCTCTTAACTTTGATTCTATTGATCAGATACAACAGGGATCCTGGGATTATCGCAAGAAGCGTAAGGCATTTTTTAGGAGACTCAGCGATAAAGTGAGGATTGTTTGATCTGATTGAATGGGAAACATAATGAATGTTATCCATACACAATCGCCTTATTGACTTTGTTTGAGTCATATCAAATTTGCGCAAAAAAGCGAAACCCTTGGGGTTGTTCCAGTATTGCTTCCACATTCCTCGGCTTGACCCTTCGTCCTGGTATTCAACTATTACGAGAGGTTCATTTAACGTTAACAACTTATAATCGCCGTCAATCAGATAATATTTATAAGCTAAACCCACGTATCGTTCGTTATCAAAGAGAGGATATTCTGGATATTTACTTATTACTTCTGTTCTATAAACCAACTTTTTATCCCCTCGGCCACCATACTTTTCATAGTAATCCCTAAGCGTCGTTGAATGTAACCATTCCGGAAAATCACTTCCTATCACTGAACCATCTGCAAATGAATCCAGACCTATAATACCAGCGACCCTATCTGATTTATTATTCTTCCAAAATAGTATTATCTTCTCCACCGCATCATCGGGCATCCAATCATCTGAATCAATACAAGTGTTCAACTCGGTTGTAATATTGTTATATGCCGTGTTGTGAGCCCCATGCATTCCCTGGTTTTCTTGCCATATATACCGAATCGGAATTATACCTTCTGCAATCCAACCCTTTACTAATGATTCGGTACCATCAGATGACCCATCATCCACAATCAACCATTCAAAGTCCTTACAAGTTTGTCTGCACAGGCTTTGGTAAGTCCGTTTAAGAGTATGTGCTCTATTGTATGTTGGAGTAAACACCGTCAGGGTTTTCTCGCTCATAATAAATACATTAGCAATGTAAAGGCAAGATGTGCTAGCATAATAGTCACACACAGTCTCCTGCCTTGATTAGGCATAATGTCCAAACGCAATAGCGGGTAAGCCAGCACAAAAGGATAAAGGAACCAAGACAGATATGCAAACCTATTCGAGAAAGCCGATCGGATAACCATTATCCAAAAAGCGTTACTGTATATATATGTTCCCAGCATTAATAGATACTTCTTGTCCCATACCCTCTTCTTGAATATCACATACCAACCCAGCACAATCGGCGCCATACTATACAAAAGAAAATCCCAGCGGAATCCGGTTCTTGAGAATTGCGCCATTAACTCGTCATCAGATGTATCTAGATAAGAGGTCATTCTATCATCAAAACCTAGAGATTCAAAAAAATTAGAGACGGCCGATCCAGCTAATAGGCTAATAATAATAGATAAAAACCAGAATACAAACATAGGCTTCGGCTTACGATAAATCGCAGTAAAGACCATCGCCAGTACTGGAAGAGCTGTGGACTTATGCGTGGTAATGGCGATAAAACAGAGGATAGCACATATTATTTTTTCCCATTTGCTGCCATCAATAAATGTCAACGCCAACACCACTAAACTACATGCCATTCCATTACGTATGCCATTAGTGCCATAGGAGAAAAACGAGAAGGCCGCCAATGCGAATAGCAACATCAATGACATATTATTCCTTGACCACCTCCTACATGCAATTAGCATAGGTATGATGTATAAACACTCAACAATTAAGAGAAATGCATTGATGGGGATGACTTGTGCACAGGCGTACATAAACTTGTTCCACAGCCAATCGCCATCCTTAATGTCATTTGCATTAAGTAAGCCATCCTGGAACTTCTCATAGATTATAGCATAATTGCCGGTATCTCCAAAGTATTTTACATCTATTGGGCGTAGACCTACTATTACTGTGAATACTAAAACATAAAAGACAATCAATAAATTGTTGTATGATCGGTTAAATAGTTGTTGGTTACTACTTCTAGATAGCACAAAACACCCGTAGATAGTGAATAATAACACAACCAATAAGTGTAAGGGATAATACCAGGATGCAGGTAAAAACGACATCAATTACTTGAGTTAAAACAAATTATGTTTGCAGCGTGGTGTTTATATGTACGATATTCCACTTTGATTGTGGTTGACTCTATTGAATAGATTATATCTCAACGAATAATAGCAATTTGCGACTGGACGTGGCAATAAGCGTTTAATGAGTTTCTTTGTTTTTGTTGGTTCATTAAGCCAACTTCCTGCATAAGCGTGAGAGCAAAAACTATTTCTCGTTCGAACGGGATCGACATAATCTCGAGAGTTGAAGAAGTTCCACCGGAAAATGCCCATCACGTCAGTATCCGCCAATTCATAAGATTGCGGTATTTCTCTTATTAGTTGAAATCGATGGTTAGGGAATAACCGTTCTGCGAAGACATTGGGTAAACCTTGCATATCTAAACTGCCATCTTTCTTGATAAAAGACCTCCCTTCATAATGGTCCAGCACCTCCTTTATCCAAGGCATTCCGGGCTGGCACCCAATAATTGCAGCTTCAAAGCAGTGCGTTCTATCTTCGCCAATAAAATATGGCAGGTGCAACAATGAATCAAAGTCTTTATATACTATCACATCAGAATCAAGGTAAATACCACCATAATTATATAAAGCATACAATCTGATATAGTCTGCAGCAAAGGCATATTTTTTTGCCTCATATGCCTGTCGTGTCCACGTTATATCATTTACGTCAAACCTTGATTTATTCCACAAGACAATCTCATAATCACACAAATATCGTTTCCAAGTATCCAGGCACTTTTGAATACTTGAGGGATACTCATCACCAGATAGCCAACAGTAGTGTATTATTTTGGGAATCATAAGAACTTATATAGCTTATCAACCTCCGTTTCATTCCCATAATTATGAGTATGGAGATATTGGATAATCGCCTCTTGTTTTGACTTTTTTTCTATCAATTTTACAATTCCATTCGCACACGCCAGGTTATCCATCGGCACAATTACGCCATCCAATCCGTCATTAACCTGTGAAGACGCAGTTGGATAGTCTGTCACTACTACAGGTTTGCATAATATCTGTGCTTCCCTAACCGTGACACTCTTTCCCTCATACCGGGAGGGCTGTACATATATGTCACAGGCCTTCATATAAGGATATGGATTAGTCTTCTTACCCAATAATATAACATTGTTTTCCATACCTGCTGCTCGAATCTTATCTCGGATAAGCTGTTCATCAGACCCATAACCAATAATAAACCATTTTACAGACGTAGAGACGGATGATAGTATGCGACGACAAATATCTGGCACATTATCATAGTTTTTAGCTTCACAGAAACGGCCAACAGAAAGAAGATTAATCGTATTATCGTTTCTGGGCATCTCTGCAGAGACATCAAACTCATTAGCTCTTTCTCTTACCAGCTCAGAAGGAATGATGTTCTCCATCTCAATTATTTTATTCTTAAGAGATGGGAATACACGCAAGAATGTCATCGTCACATCTGGCGAGATAGACACTATGCGATCGTATGCATTCCATACAGGGAGCTCTTGTTCCACATTTATGTCGATACTCGTATAGTCTGTATGTATCCAACAAATCTTTTTCTTGGCTTTAACCTTATCAATTACATAGTTATGAGGATTCAGAAAACTTATTGCCAGATCATACTCTCCATACTGATATAATGAAGGCAAGTAGGGCGACACATAAGATGCCACATACTGCAGACCAGCTGCGCTCTCTGTCACACCTTTCTTACGCATATACTTCTTTGTAAGCCATTTTGCTTTCAGCCTTCCATAAAGAACACCCCAACAGCCTTCTACAAGAGCCTGCTTCATCGGGCACTCAATATGAGCATATTCTTTTATCTCAGGCAACAAGTTAACCTCTTTGGGAATAAACTGCATAATTTCACCGCGATGACTATAGAGGAACAAATCCACCGCAACATGAGAGTAATCAATAGCATTGAGCATCCCGATCAGGGCGGTTTCAGCTCCTCCGATCTCAAGGTAATGCATCGCTATGAAGACTCGCTTCTTACTCATTATCCTTTTAATGACTTTCTGGCTCTATGGATAAACCTAAATAATGACGCGTAGATGTTTATCAGCAGAAGGCTCTTCTTTCGACAAGCATCCCTATACAAACGATGTTCAATCCCGTTTACGTGCGTCTCTGCATATCTAAAACTATGCAATGTTAATGGATCATTCATAATTCTGGCTATCTCCGTCTTCTTCTCTCCCTTAGTCCAAGGACAGTCAGTGTGTGTAAGATTAAAAATCATACATTGCATTACACCTGAATAGAATCTACTATCAAGATAATTATCAAATCGGCTATCATTTAGGTTCCAGAAAGACTTAAGGTCTTCAAAATGCTCACGAACAGACTTGTAAATATCAAAACGGTCGGGAATGAAACGCGAACGAGTATTGCCTGAACTATAGATGTAGTAGATATAAAAAATCCTTGGAGAAATATAGCACTTCTCAAGATAATGGTAGACAAGGAGATTGAAAACCTCGTCCTGCTGAATCCGCTGATTCTCGAAACGCAGATGATACTTATTCAGGAAGGACATTCGGTAGCATTTGTTACAGAAGTAACCATTACTACCGCCTGGGACAAATAAGAAATAATCAAGATAATTATCTCTTAATTCCTGATTGCTCGTGATTAGTTTGTCGCCAAACGAATAATTAAACACTTTATTGACATACAACTCATGAACCTCCAACCCAAAGACAAGCATATCTACTTGATTTGCCTCCATCTGTCCCACACAATACTCCAACATATCCGGCTTCAGTTCATCGTCTATGTCAAAAGCACAGATATACTCGCCTGTGGCATTATCGATTGCCATATTGCGTGCAGATCCCGCGCCTCCGTTAGGCTTGTGAAATGCTCTGACACGTGATTCCTTCTTTGCTTCTGCATCTATGATTGCCGGCGTTTCGTCAGTTGAACCATCATCAATCAGCAACAGTTCCCAGTTCTGGTAGGTCTGGTTATAAACATTATTGAGCCTTCCTAACTTAAGCCACTTTGCCACGTTGTAGCAGCATATAATAACACTTATCTTTGGATGACCCATCGTCTTATCTGCGCTTAAAGGGGTATCTTGTTATGAATGTCTTGAAAGTTTCAATGTCACGGCCAAAAACATACAAACGGGGTATTGCAGCAAGGTCATTTTGATAATCAATACGCTCTTCGGCGACTATGGAGAAGCCCATAGAATATATTCTACGGACAATATCATTACTCTCAGTAGTAAAACAACCATTAGGGTATGCAAAATACCTGCACTCTTTCCCTATTTCCCTTTCAATGATTTCTTTGCTTTCTACCAGTTCTTTTTCAACTATCGTTATATCCTGATTATTATGACAGCTAATATGACGGCAACAATGAGACCCTATGGTTACCCCACCTCTGCTTTCAAGTTCACGAACCTGATCCCAACTCATTGGAATAACTGACTTATACTTTCGTTTCAATTTATCTAACTCTCCATACGGAAGATTGTCCTGTAATTCCTTGTCAATTGTTTCCGTCGTATCAATATCAGCAGCCTTGAATAATCTAGAGATTCGATTTGAGACTTCAATCCTTTTTTCGTGACTAATAAGAGGTTCATCTATCGCCAGTGATGGTACAACAACTCTATTAATTGAATCTGTCCGTATCACAAGCCTATTAACGCTTGTCGTAAAGAGTTGACCAGTTGAGATATTATGTGCAGACACAAACACCGTATAGGGAATATCATAACTTCTCAATATTGGGTCAACAACCCTGAATATACTTTCATATCCATCATCGAAGGTAATAACAGCTTCGTGATTAGTGAAAGTCTTTGTATGATAACGATATTCAAACTCTTGAATGCTAATAATCTCGAAGTTATCCCTGAGAAAGTTGATTTGTTGTAGGAATAAATCCTCCGGTAAAGACTCCTCTTCTACCTCAGGGTTAATAACTCTATCTACACCATGGAAACAAAAAACTCGTGGGCAACGATTAATGTGGAGAAAAAAAAGACTTCCTCCACATTTTACAAATAATCGAATAAGCTTATCCTTCATCACGTAAGCCTAAATATGCTCCTCAACTCCACGAAAATGAACATTTAGTTCATGAAGGGGTTCTAGAAGGGTCCCGAGAGGAGTCCCCTCTGTCATCTTTGCAAAGGCGTTAACATCTTTAGGGAAGCACTTGCCGCCATAGCCAAACTTACCGTCAGGCCCAGGAACATAAGTATGTGTATCATTGATATACCCAGATAGAAGAACACCTGTGTGCACCTTGCTCCAATCTGCTCCCATCTTCTCACAATATTCACGGCATGCATTAAAATATGTCACCTTATATGCGCCAAATGCATTGTGCATATACTTTGTCAGTTCTGCTTCTAATGGACTCATAACCGTAAACTTCTTACCGACAAATATCTTTGTGAGAAGTTCATAAGCACCCGTAAAAACCATTGTCTGTTTATTGAAGTCTTCTATGAAGGTACGTTCGGTGAGAAATTCTGGCATATAGAACACTTGATGCTCTGTTTCTTTGGTGAGCATTTCACTTGACCCTGGCAGGATGGTTGTTCGAACAAAAACCGGAACGTCTGGTAAATTCGTTATAAGCTCCTTCATAAGCGTAAGGTCTTGTGTTCCGTCATCTTCAGTAGGTACATGTATCTGAAGGAAAGCGATATCAATGACACTAAGGTCGTCATTGAATCCTTTATATGGATCACTGATGAACAGTCTACACTCAGGATTGTTTTTTTCCAACCAGTTTTTTAAGGCTCCTCCGACGAAGCCACATCCGATAATTCCAACATTAATCATTTCACTGTAAGTACTGATGTGATTATTACAAAAATGCCTTTTTGTTTAGACTTAACTTATAGTTGTTTAATATACTATTCCTCTCCTTTAGCAGACTTAGATTGTATTTCTTCACCGATTTATTGCCCAGGATAATGGAAACAATGCACTTTCTCACTAATGAGAGCCTACGATTTCTCGGAACGAACAATGGACTGCTATACCCAATCAAATCCCCTATATACTCCTCAATATATATTTGTTTCTCTTTGCTCCAATCTGCGTCCGCGCGGTCATGCACAGCTTGGGAACTCGGCACGATTCCTACCTTGAAATCCCAATACATCGCACGGTGTATATAGTTTGAATCTTCACCATAATGTGGGAAAGTAGGAGAAAAACCACCGACTGTCTCAAGGCATCTTCGCGTAATGAGCCAATGCGCAGCCATCACGAAATCTACTTCATAGATTTCTTCTAGTTTATCAAAATATGCATCTTCAATAAATAAAGGCTTTTCTGTTTTCTTGATGAGAAGCACATTCTTAATAAAATTGCCATCCAAATGTCGGCAATCGGCCTTCATCTGCATTGGACTAAGTATACCATACTCCGGATGATTTTGGGATATAGCAATGAGTTTTTCTAGGGTTTCCGGCATCACCCAAGCATCTTGATTTAATAAATAAACATAGTCATAATTATGTTCAACAGCATACCTTAACCCTATATTATTGGCACGTCCAAAGCCAAGATTTGATTCACTCTGCTTAAAAATAATCTTAGGATAATTATCCCGAATAAACTGTTGTGTTCCGTCAGAAGATCCATTATCCACAACAAAAACATCAAGTTCAACATTCGATGTTTCAAGACTGTCAAAGCATCGCTTTGCCCACGGCATGGCATTATAGGTTACAACGATAACTAATATGCTATAATCACACATATATCGTAACGACTATGATTGATACGCTAAAAACTTTACACATCTCATACATATAAGCGATACCTTTCTTGGTAATATGAGAAAGAAAAGCAGGACACGCAATTTCCACTTAATATACTTGTTAAATAGAAAGATTGGTGCATTACTTCTAAGGGCACTAATCATCTCCCTCTCCTGATCTTCGAATCTCTTGTGTTGCCTTGCGCTATTGACTAGTGAAACTATAGCTCCAGCCAGTCTTGTTAGCGACTGTTTTTTATATTGAGGAGTATACTCACAAACTAAATCAAACAACCTCTTAGCGCTATAATACTGATCAAATTTCTTGATGCCAAAACTATCATTGACGATGCTGTCAGGACGATTACAATAATAGTAGTAAAGTGGGATATCTACAAACGTTACCCTTTTCTGAATTCTTCTTATAGCCTCGTACATATAAATATAGTCTTCACAGTTCAATCCTTCAGGGAATTCAAAACCGGAAATAACATCCCTTCTGAACAAGCGAGACCAACACGCCGTAAATCTTTCACTAAGGAATAAGCTCATAAACGTTTCTGGTGAATAGATTGTTTCCTCTAATTCCTTATACTGCTTGTCTTGAATTATTCCATCAGAAACTCGAAGACTGCCACACAAACTCATTTCACTATCGTTGCGGATGAGTACGTGATATAGGTACTCAATCATATTACGATGAATCCAATCATCCGAGTCCACGAAGGTCACATATTCACCGGTATAGTGTCTGAGTCCTGTATTGCGGGCTCCAGACAAGCCTTTGTTATCTTGCGTAATAAGATTGATGCGACTGTCTTGAGCCGCGAACTCTTCGCATACAGAAAGACTATTATCGGTTGAGCCATCATTAACCACAATAATCTCTAGATTAGTATAGCTTTGATTAATGATGCTTGTCAAGCAACGCCCAACATATTTTTCCACATTGTATACAGGGACAATCACCGAGATGAGCGGGTCGTTTTGCTCCATATTACATCTTAGCAGTTTACTATTCGTATATCCTTGCAATCTGTTAGCCAAGAATAATAATAGTTTTCTAGCTTTCCATTGTTATTAGGAACAATGACAATATTCTTGTCTAACATATGTGAAAGAATGAGTCCATGGAGACGGGTGGTATATATATTCCTGTACTGCGAAATGAAACGAACTCCGCGCTTAATGTATCGTGGCCTTACAAAATACATAAATATTATATTAACAAACCATGATAGTACAGAAGCTATTATACTACCAATTGTGCCTTTATTTCGGATCCTTCTGATATATATCATTAATAAGTAAAGAAACTTGATAAAAAAAGGCCTCTTTTCTGTTCCTGGCCAATCGCTGGTATCGTATTCCCCTTCTATGAAATCGACTTTTACTTCCCTGAACTCATGGTCGGTTCTCTTAAAAAACAAACTATTTTTAGTTTGTGCTATGATATATGGCTTAAAGAACGACTTATCAATACAGAATGCCATATCCGGAATGCAGAGAAGCGAGTTGGCAAAGAAATGCTTGAGATAATCGAATGACACTTTATCTCTAGCACAAATTGTCAAATCTTGATGTTTTGCAAATTGTTCAGCATCAGACATTGCAAGCTCATCGGTACTATAATAGACAGACTGGGGAAATAAGATAATTCTATTATTGGGATACTTCTTGATAACCTCTAGACGGAATTCTTGTGAACCTCTCCAAACATCCCCAAAGTTTCCTCCTCCATGAAGAAGAATAACTGTATCCTCCTTTAGTTTAGGGAACCCGAAGGTTACCTGATTATAATACCCCAGCATTTTATGTCTTACCTCGTGTCTCAGAAAGGATAATTCTCCCTGCCAAATCAGGAGGTCTCCTGTATTGATGTGATAAGGAAGATCCAAGAGGATATAATCGTTAATTATTAAATCCTTAATAGGCTTATATGGTTCAAATATGTTCACCTTTTCTCTTTAACTTATTCAAAACAAACTGGACAAACATCTTACGTTCGTTCTTGTTAAGGCCGACATATAGAATGAGAACAGTCGACACAACTATAGATATAATTGTAATGATACATATGTGAAGCAAAATACTGCTGGTATGAATAACACGTGAAGCCACTCCTGTTATAATGCCCGAAATGAGCATTATTAATAAACCACCACCTAAAACCTGAATAAACCAAGTACGAGTAGAGAATTGCGGAAAAATAGTCTTAGTGAAATACAATCGAACAAATACAAGGACAAAAAACACAATGCATCTCACCACAATAATCTGATATGCCGCTGCTCCTAGCCAGAATATCAACCAACCTATAAAGAAATTCAGTGAATACACCGATGATGTAACAATCTGGTAATTCTTGATATTTGTTTGGGCATACATAATCATCCATAGAGGAGCTGCAATTGCATCAAGGTATATACCGAGCAGTGTCCATCGGCAAAAATCAGGTGACAATGATGGATATCCTTCACCTAGCCAGATTGTAAGAACATTCTCTATTTCGAAGATTATTGGGACAAAGAACAATATCACAAGGAAACTAGATATCTTCGATGACCGAATCATCAGACTTTGCAGATAGTCATAATCTTTTGTAACATATGACTTCGTAATCTGTGGTCTGAAGGCCGTCTGGAAGTTAACCACGAAATCATTAACGGTAGATGTGATAACTCCACTTACACCCATCGCAGCATTAGCCACAACACTATGGTAAACATTTACCAATACACTTGCCCCTTGATTAGTCCCAACAACCGCTGCTTGCCCTAGTGTACTCCACCCCATAAACTTGAAAATATCTGCAAGTAGGACTTTGTCCTTATGCCATTCAAATTTACATATCTCAAATACCTTAACGGCATATAATCTATAAAATGTTATTGAGACTATTCCCGTACAGAACAAGAGTATGCTATATATAATCAATTTGTCGCCGGTTAGAGCCTGAACAAAGTAGATTATAGCCAGTTTCATTATTACCTCGACTATAGAGAAGTATGAATATATATCCATTCGCTCGTAAGCTGTAATAGCTGCCGCATAAGGAGATTGCATTACCGCTAATACAGCAGAGAAAACGGAGAACTGATAAACTACGTTTGCTGCAAGTTCCCTACCCTCTGGAATCTTTAAAATGTGGTTGACACACCATAAGCCTATGGTTTCTGCAAGTACAACAATGATTGCGGCGATAAGCATATGTGCTTGTATGCACACATTGAAGGTCTTTCGTCCTTTTTCAATATTTCCATCCGCAATATCGGCTGTAATGTAGCGAGAAGTGCTGCTTGTCAGACCTCTATTGATAAACGAGAAGAATACAATAATACTGCCGACAACACTATATGTCCCATAGTCCTCTATACCCAGGGTATTGAAGACAACACGGGCTGTAAACAACGATACTAACAGCAGAATAAGCATTCTACCGTACATAAACATTGTATTCTTGAATATTCGTTTATTCTTTGTCCGAGAGTCTTCCAACTAAAAACAGATCAGTGATTTTGAAAAAAGACTAGCTACTACCACCCAATCCACTATTTGCTTGAGGGCGGAAAGGCGGGCGGCGCGGCAGTTTTGGTAGTCGAGATATTAGGCATGTTCCCAGACATCGAAGGTGAGCAGCGAGGTGAGAGATTTCTCGACTTCGGCGGTAATTGAGTTAATTAGTGTGTTCCTCTGCCACAAAACTATTGATGAAAAACGCCATCGGGGTATCATCATTGAATAATAATTGCTTGCAATCTAACTTAGTAACTAGCGAAGAATCGCGTGGGGGCACAATACCATCTTGTCTTCCCACCGTCTCGTGCTTATTTGTTATCCTTGAATCAAAACTTTCAAAAGTCCCTTCACCGCATCGTTCTTGAGTTCATTGAGCGTCCTTGCGCCTTCGGCATCAACGGACTGGATCATCTCCATAAGGTTGTGGGCATATGACAGTTCCGCATCATTCAAGAAACCTCCTCGCGCCCTGACATACTGCGAAAGTCGACTGGCCAACACTTTGAGCCGCATCCGCCGCCCTGTCAACCAACCCAGCCTGGCCGCCTTATCCATCCGGGACCATTCAGAATGCAGGCTGGCTATTTCTTCGAAGATGTGGG
>JAEETP010000103.1 GCA_016290415.1 Bacteroidales bacterium | reverse complement strand
TAGGCGGTGAGATGAATGCAATCGGCGACCTTTCGCTCCGCGCAGGTTATACCGGCTATTTCTACAACCAGCCCGGCTATCAGTTCCTGTCGTTCGGTATCGGCAAGCGCATCACCGAGAATTCATCTCTGGATCTTGGCTTCCGCACTTCCCTCAAGGATAAGTACGATATGCTGCCCTACGACGACTATGCGTTCAACGAGGCAGGCGAGGCACAGTGCACAGCGCCTCTGGCAAAAATCAGTTCCCGCTTCAACACTCTGCTTCTCACCTACAGAGTTAAGTTCTAACCTATCGCAGATATGAAAATCAAAGGCGGCAGCAATGCCGCCTTTTTTTGTACCTTTGCGCTGATAATCAGAAAGACTATGAATTTCAAGAAGAATATACTGCCATATATCGTCATCGCCATACTTTTTGTTGCGGCTGCGGTCATCTATTGCTATCCGGTGCTGGAGGGCAAGGTGATAGGCAATGCCGACGGCGTGAACGGCACGGCGGCGGTGCAGGAGTGCCGCAACTACCGCATCAACGAAGGCGGCAATTCCTGGTGGACTGGGGCGCTGTTTTCCGGTATGCCCAACTATCAGATAGGCGGCGCACATTACCTCTCGGAGCGAGTTCTGAGCCCTCTGTACAACTTTTTTCACTGGGGGCACAACAACCAGATAATGACCATCCTGTTTTATCTGCTGGCCTTTTTCCTTTTGATGAGGGCCTTCGGGGTCAGCAAGTGGATGGCGGCGGCCGGAGCCTTTGCGGTGGCCTTTTCTTCTTACTTTCTGATAATTATCGGGGCCAATCACGGCAGCAAGACCAGTTCCCTGGCGTGGATGACGCTGATGATGGTGGGAATGCTGCTCATCTATAAGAAAAAGTATGGATGGGGCAGCGCGTTTGTGATGTTCTTCACCGCGATGGGCCTCACGCCGCACCCTCAGATGGCCTATTACATCTGCCTGATGACGGGCGTGCTGTGGTGCGCGGAGCTATACATCCACATCAAGGAAAAGCAGATGAAGCAGTGGGTGGTGGCAACGCTGATTTTTGCCGCCAGCTTTGCAATCGGGGTGGGGGTGACCAGCGCCAACACCTTTGCCAACAAGGAATATATGACCCAGACTATGCGCGGTGGCCACAGCGACCTGAATCAGGACGCAGCCGCGGCAGGCCAGAGCGCCGGCGGACTGGACATTGAATACGCCACCCAATGGAGCTATGGGATAGACGAGACCCTGACATTTCTGGTGCCCAACTATATGGGCGGCAGCAGCAGTTATTCGCTTGGGCGCAATTCGCTGCTATACAAGCAGCTGGTGGCCAAGGGCGTGCAGCCGCAGGCTGCCCTTGCCTTTTGCGACGCCACGCCGATGTACTGGGGCGACCAGCCTTTCACTTCGGGCCCGGTGTATCTGGGGGCGATAGTGTGCCTGCTGTTCGTGCTGGGGCTGTTTATTGTCAAGGGACCCTATAAATGGGCTCTGCTGGCGGCCACGCTATTCTCTGTCCTGCTGGGATGGGGGCACAACTTTATGCCCTTTACCAAGCTGTTTTTCAACTGGTTCCCGCTGTACGACAAGTTCCGCACAGTGTCGTCTATACTGGTGGTGGCGGAGATTGCCGTGCCGCTTCTGGGATTCCTTGCCGTAAGGGACATCGCTGCCGGCAAGGTAGCCCGCAAAGATGTGATGAAGGGGTTGGCCTGGAGTGCAGGCATCACCGGCGGCATCTGCCTGATACTGGCGCTGGCCGGCAAGAGCCTGCTGCCGTTTGTGGGTGCCGGTGACGGATACATCGCCCAGCAGTTGCCCGAGTGGCTGATGCCCATAATCGTGGCTCAGCGGGAGGCCCTGCTTACTGCCGATGCCTGGCGCAGCCTGCTGTTCATAGTGCTGGGCGCTGCCGTCGTATGGCTTCTGGCCTCCGGCAAGCTCAAGGAAATTTGGGCTGCCGCCTTGCTGGGAGCGCTGATACTGGTGGATCTCTGGGGCGTGGACCAGCGCTATTTCAATGCCGATTATTTCCAGAGCCCCGCGCAGTTTGACAAGAACTTTGCGGTTCAGCCGTGGGAGCAGAAGATACTCGAAGACAAGGACCCTCACTTCAGGGTCTTCAACCTGGCTTCCGGCAATCCTTTCAACGAAAACCGCACCAGCTACCGGCTGAAATCCATAGGAGGCTACAGCGCTGCCAAACTTCGCCGGTATCAGGATCTGATCGACGAGCATCTGAGCCAGATGCACCGTCCGGTGCTGGATATGCTCAACACCAAGTATTATGTCCTGGATCAGGATGGCGCTGCTGTGCCGATGCTCAACGAAGACGCCCTGGGCAATGCCTGGTTTGTGGACAGCCTGTGCGCGGTGAAGGGTGCCGATGCCGAGTGCGCCGCGCTTATGGATGTGGACCTGTCACGCACCGCAGTGGTGGATACAGACGCCTTTGGCGCGTCTGTGGCAGGTTTTGCTCCGGCAGGCGAGGAGGCCGAGGTGCACCTGACAAGCTATAAACCCGATATCCTTGAATACGACTGCAGCAGCCCTGCCGGCGGCACAATCGTCTTCTCCGAGATATATTATCCTTTCGGCTGGAAGGCCACTATAGACGGCGAGGCGGCGGAGCATTTCCGTGCAAATTATACCCTCAGGGCAATGAATGTCCCCGCGGGCAACCATCACATCCGCTTTGAATTCCGTCCCGACAGCGTCCGCAAGGGCGATATGCTCTCGCTGGCCTGCATAATTCTGATGTTCGGCATTATGGCTTTCTTTGCCGTGCGCGGAATCCTCGCGATGCGCAAAGCAAAACAGGCATAAATCCGCACCGCCGACCCGAAAAATTTACTATATTTACGGACTTTTTGTACTATGGCAAAAAATCCGTTCAAACAGCTTGCAGGCGAGACTGCAATTTACGGCCTGAGCAGCATTCTGGCGAGGGTCGTGAATTTCTTGCTGGTGCCGCTGTATACCCGCGTCCTCACCGAGGCGCAGTACGGCAGCGTCACATATTTCCTCGCCTATATTGCCATACTTCAGGTGGTGCTGGCGCTGGGTCTTGAGACGGGTTGTTTCCGCTATGCCCAGAAAGAGAAAAATGCCGCCGAAGCGGGCGATGCCGCCGCCGATCCCAACCGCATTTTCTCAAATGCGTTTATGATTGTGCTGGGGCTGTGCCTGGCGTTCTTTGCCGTAGTTTCAATTTTCTCCAACGGTATTTCTTCTGCGCTTGGCTATGAGGGTTTTGGCAAAATCATAGTCTATGTGGGAGCCATCCTGCTCATAGACACCGTCACCGCCATTTTGTTTGCCCGTTTGCGGTACGAGCACAAGGCTCTGAAGTTTGCAGTTGTAAGGACGCTGAAGATATTGACCGAAACCGGAGCCAACCTGCTGCTTTACCTGGCTTTGCCGCGCTATCTGGCAAACCACAGCGGGGCGCTGATTACCCGGTTCGTGAGCGCTACTCCCGATTTTACCTACGCCATATTTGCGATACTTGTCAGCTGCATAGTGTGTCTGCTGATGCTGCTTCCGGAGGTTTTCCGCCTGCGCTTTGTTCCCGACAAAAAGGTGTGCAAGGCGCTGCTGGTCTATTCCATACCGCTTATGCTGGCGGGTCTTCCGGGCGTGATGAACGACCTGCTGGACAGGGTGCTGATGCAGGCATTCCGCCCCGAACAGGTGTGGCTGTCAGAGCTTGGCGTGTACCAGGCCGGCGTCAAGATTGCGGTGATAATGTCGCTGTTTGTGCAGATGTTCCGCTATGCCGCCGAGCCGTTTTTCTTCCAGCGGGAGAAGCAGAAAGATTCCAAGACGCTGTACGCGCAGGTTATGACCTGGTTCGTGGCCTTCTGTATGGCGGGCTTCCTGTTCGTGATGCTCTATCTGGACGTGATAGGGCTGCTGCTGGGCAAGGATTTCCGCATCGGTCTGGAGATTACCCCCATAATGCTGATGGCATATGTGATGTTGGGAATGCAGTTCAACATAAGTATGTGGTACAAGCTCTCCGGCAAGACCAATTACGCCGTGTGGATAACCCTGGCGGGACTGCTTGTCACCATCGTCATCAACGTGGTGTTTATGCCGCGCTACAGCTATCACGCTGCCGCCTGGGCGCATATCGCCAGCTATCTGGTGATGATGATAATCTCGCTGGTGCTGGGCAACAAGTACTATCCGATTCCATACAACTGGAAGAAGATAATCTTCTGCATTGCCTTTGCGCTGGCCATTTATGCCGTGTCGCGCTTCCTGCCCGAGATGAGCCTCTGGCCCAAGATGGCAGTGCACACCGGCCTTATACTGCTGTATCTGGTCCCCACGGGACTGATTTTATACAAAACGAGAAACGCTTGATATTATGCAAGTCAAAATAGTAAATAAATCACGCTACGACGCTCCGTCCTACGCCACCGAATATTCGGCGGGTATGGACCTTAAGGCAAATATCGATGCCCCGGTGATTCTGGGCAGCCTGGACAGGGCAATGATTCCCACCGGACTCTTCATAGAGCTGCCCGAGGGCTATGAGGCGCAGATCCGCCCCCGCAGCGGCCTGGCAGCCAAACACGGCATCACCGTGACCAACGCCCCCGGCACCATAGATGCCGACTATCGCGGAGAGATTTGCGTGCTGCTGGTGAATCTGGGCCACGAGCCGTTCATCATCAATCCCGGCGAGCGCATCGCCCAGATGGTGGTGGCACGCCACGAGAGGGTAGAGTGGGTCAAGGTAGACGATCTTGCAGAGAGCGGACGCGGGGCCGGCGGCTTTGGATCCACCGGAACTAAATAAGGACAAATAACTGATATCATATGGACTTAAGAGGTGAAAAATTTAACGTAGAAAAGCTTTACAAGCTGTTTCAGGACTGTAATGGCTACACTACCGACACCCGTGAGATTGCGGGCGGCGAGATGTTTTTTGCACTCAAGGGCGACAACTTTGACGCAAATGAATTTGCAGCGCACGCAGTAGAGCGCGGTGCCAAGTACTGTGTCGTGGACAATATCCACGTATACGAAAACAGCGGCGAAGAGCTGGCCGGCAAGTTGATTGCGGTGGATGATACTCTGACCGCTTTCCGCGCTATGGCCAAGTATCACCGCAGCCGGTTTGACATTCCGGTGATAGGCATCACCGGCACCAACGGCAAAACCACCACCAAAGAGATGGTCAACGCAGTGCTCAGCGCCAAGTACAAAGTGACTTGCACCAAGGGCAACCGCAACAATCACATCGGCGTGCCTATGACGCTGCTGGAAATCACTCCCGATACGGAGATCGCAGTGGTGGAGATGGGCGCCAACCATCCCGGCGAAATCACCGCTTCTGTAGAGCTGGCAATGCCCACCCACGGCCTCATCACCAATGTGGGCCAGGCGCATCTGGAGGGCTTTGGCAGTTTCGAAGGGGTTATGAAGACCAAGGGCGAGCTCTACGACTGGCTCAGCGAGCACGGCGGAATCGCCTTCTACGACGCCGACAACGAGTATCTCTCAGAGATGGTGACTTCCCGCAAGGGGATGCAGCTGATGCCCTACGGCGTGGAATATGCCGGTATGAGGGTGCTCAAGACCTCCAGGGTTAATCCCTATCTCACAATGGAGATAGAGGCGGCCGATGTGGTGAGCCGCATCACTACCCGCCTTATAGGTTCCTACAACGCCACCAACGTGGCGGCTGCACTCACCGTGGGCGGTTATTTCGAGGTCGATTTTGACGCCGCCGTGGCAGCCATCGAGGCCTATGTGCCTTCCAACAGCCGTTCACAGCTGATTGACACCGGCCGCAACATAGTGATTCTGGATGCCTACAATGCCAACGCCAGCAGTATGAACGCTGCGCTGGACAATTTTGCATCGACATCTTTCCCCAACAAGGTGCTGGTGCTGGGCGATATGCTGGAGCTGGGCAAGTATTCTGCCGAGGCTCATTCCCAGATTCTGGCCAAGGCCCGCAAGATCACCAGCGAGATATATTTGGTGGGCGCCAGCGAATTCAAGGCAGTGGCCAAGGAGGGCGACCTGGTGTTTGACACATCCCTCCAGCTTAAGGAATATTTCCGCAAGCTTCAGCCCGAAGGCAAGACCATCTTGATAAAGGGCTCCAACGCCACCCGCCTGCCGTTGATTATGGAAGTACTTTAAAGATTTAATATTTAACCCGATACAAATGAAAACCTTTTGGAAAATAGTTCTGGGCTCCCTTCTGGGATGCCTTATCGCAATGCTGATATCGATGTTTATCTTCTTCGGAATGATAAGCAGCGCTGCCAGCGCTTCTATGAAGGGCAGCTCCGCTCCCAAAACCGGTTCCGTGCTCAGGATAGACAAGAGCACCATTATCAGCGAGCGCGCAGTAGAGGATTTCTCTGCAATTGCTCTTATGAGCCGTTCCACAGGCACCAGGATTTCTCTTCTGGATGCAGTCCGCGCCATTGACGCCGCCGCCACAGATCCAGCCATCAAGTTCATCTATCTGAACACCGACGAGCTGGAGCTCTCCACATCCAACGCAGAGGAACTCCGCGCCGCACTGGCCCGTTTCCGCGCCAGCGGCAAGGCCATAGTGGCTTATGCAGAGAATCACACTATGCTCTCTTACTATCTGGCATCCGTGGCCGACAAGGTGATTATGAACGCCAACGGCGAGGCTATGATGATGGGTGTCGGCTCCCAGGGAATATTCATCAAGGACCTTCT
>JAEETP010000018.1 GCA_016290415.1 Bacteroidales bacterium | reverse complement strand
ACGACCGTGCCCACTCTGTCATCAGCGAGATCCAGCCCGGTATGGTGGACTGGAGGCGCGTTTTGGAAGGTGCCGACTGGTTCCACTGGACCGGCATCACTCCCGCCCTTAGCCAGGGTGCGGCAGACGCCTGCCTGGAGGCCATCAAAGTGGCCAACGAGATGGGCGTGAAGGTCTCCTGCGATTTGAACTATCGCAAGAAACTCTGGAAATACGGCAAGAGCGCTTCTGAGGTTATGCCCGACCTGGTGGCCGGCTGCGACCTGATTCTGGGCAACGAAGAGGATGCAGAGAAAGAGTTCGGCATCAAGCCCGAAGGCTTCGACGCAGAGAAAACTGGCGGCGAGATAGACCAGAACATCTTCATCAGCGTAGGGCAGCAGCTTATGGCCAGGTTCCCCCGCTGCAAGAAGGTGGCTGTGACCCTGCGCGGGAGTATCAACGCCAACCACAACACCTGGGGCGGCGTTTTGTACGACGGCAAGACCCTGTGGCAGAGCCGTCGCTACGACATCACCCACATCGTAGACCGCGTGGGCGGCGGCGACTCCTTTATGGGCGGCCTGCTATACGGCCTGCTGGCCTATGACTCCGACCAGAAAGCCATTGAGTTTGCTGCGGCGGCATCGGCCCTCAAGCATACCATCATAGGCGATTATAACAGAGTTTCCGTGGCCGAGGTAGAGGCCCTTATGGCCGGCGGCGGCAGCGGAAGAGTATCAAGATAGCATTATGGCAAAGTTCAATAAGATAGACACTATCAACCTGATCCGCACCACCGGCATAGTACCGGTATTCTACAATGCGGACGTAGAAATCACCAAGAAAGTGGTGAAGGCTTGCTACGACGGCGGTATCCGCGCCTTTGAATTCACCAACCGCGGCGACGGAGCCCACAAGGTGTTTGAGGCTGTGCTGCCGTTTGTGCGCAGCGAGTGCCCCGAGATGGCCTTTGGCGCCGGCACCATACTGGATGCCCCCACCGCTGCTATGTATATCCAGATGGGTGCCGATTTTCTGGTGTCGCCCTGTATGGCAGAGGACGTAGCGGCCCTTGCCGGCCGTCGCGGCGTGCCCTACAGCCCCGGCTGCGGCACAGTCACCGAGATTGTCCACGCAATGGAAATTGGCTGCGACCTGGTGAAGATATTCCCCGCAGGCACTGTCGGCGGCCCGGCGTTCGTGAAGAACGTGCTGGCTCCGCTGCCCTGGGCAATGATTATGGCCACCGGCGCCGTGGAACCCGCCGAAGAGAACCTGCGCGCCTGGGCTGCCAGCGGCGTCACCGCCGTGGGTATGGGCTCCAAACTCTTCCCCAAGGAGATGATAGCCTCCGGCAATTGGGCTGCCATTTCCGACCTTTGCGCCAAGAGCCTCGGCTGGTTCAGGAAATGATACGCCGGCTTCTTGTGACGCTTACGGTGGCGCTGGCTGCCGTTGCCTGCGGCAAGCAGGTCACTCCTCAAGATGACCCTGTGCCGGGCGTGCCGCAGAATGTGGTGCTTCACAACGCCGAAGAGACCTCCCTCACCTTCCAGTGGGATCCGGTGGAGGGGGCTACGGGTTACGCCTGGCGGCTGGCAAAAGACGGCGCACAAATCAAGGATGGTACTGTGTCCAAGCGCAATGTCACTATACAGGGACTGGAAAAGGCGACGGCCTACAAATTCTCTGTATGCGCCACCGATGGCGAGACCTCCTCTGCATACAGCGTTGAGGTTGAGGGAGTAACGGCGGGGACTGCTGATGTACCCCCCGAACCCGGCACCGGGACGGTGTGCGTGGATGCTCCAATAGTGCTGGAAGCCGGCGTGTCAAGCCTTCAGGAGCTGACTGGCGTGATCCGGGTGCTGGACGACAGCGGCAAGGAGGTGGACAGAATCGATATGGCCGATATGGCATCTGTCACCATTCGCGAGAGCGACGGGGCGATGGTCCCCAAAGCGCAGATTGCCGCCGATACCCCGTTCAACACATTTATGGATGCGCTCCACTGCGGCCGATACCGCATAGTTCATTACACGCCGCTGCGCATAGAGGGCGGAAAACTCATCGTCACGCTCCACAACGAGGCGCTGGATTTTGGCAAGAAATACACGCTGGAGATTGGCGGGGTTCGCAAATGCGAGTTCACCACGTCCGCAGCGCCGTCCAAGACCCAAATCCGTGTGGCGGCAGATGGTTCCGGAGATTTCTGCACCATCCAGCGGGCGCTGGGTTATGCCTCCGACGGGGCTGCAATCAGCGTCGCCCCCGGTACATACCGTGAGATGCTCTACCTCAGGGACAAGAAGGATATCAGCATCAAGGGTGATGAACGGGACAGGGTGAAGATAGTCTATCCCAACAACGAGGGCTACGAGAACGGCTCCGGCGGGGCATCAAACTCCAAACCCGCCATAGGAGCCAAGATCGGCACCTCCGGCGGCCGCGGGCTGTTCCTGGTGGAGAACTGCGACAACCTTCTGCTGGACAACCTCACCATAGAGAACTCTTTCGGAGAGCAGAAGGGGCAGGCGGAGACCATCTATTTCAACTCCGGCAACAATACCCATCGGCTTTCCATAACCAACAGTTCGCTGATTTCCTGGCAGGATACCTTCCTCACCAAAGGCCGCGTCTGGGTGTATAACAGCTACATCCGCGGCCACGTGGACTACATCTGGGGCTATCCGGAGGTGTGCCTGTTCGAGAATTGCGAAATCCGCTCCCGTGCCGCAGGGTACATCATCCAGGCCCGCGTCCAGAAGGAGACCGACAAGGGCTTCGTGTTCCTGAACTGCTCGCTGAGGGCAGAGGATGGGGTAGCAGACGGCAGCGTATATCTGGCGCGCAGTGCAGGACAGGGCGAGGTGTTCGACAATGTAGTGTATGTGAATTGCACGATGTCGCCGGCAATCGCACCCGGCGGCTGGTACACAAGTCCCGCCCCCAATCCCGCAACCCCCACCGCCACCAGCGGCTGGAGGGAGTATCGCAGCCTGGATTTCTCCGGCAGGGAAATCACCACCCACAATGCCTACGGCCGTGTGCTGACCCGCGACGAAGCCGCCGGCTACCTCACCCGCGAGGCCGTGCTGGGGTGGTAAATTAATCTTGAGTACGGTATTCCTTGGGACTGACTCCAAAGTGTTTCTTGAAGGCTTTGGAGAAGTAGGAGTACGAACCGAAACCGGTATGCTCTGCAATGTCCGACAGCGATTTTTCGCCACGTCTGATGGCCTCCGCGGCCTCTTTAAAGCGGAAATTGCGCACAAAGTCGTTGGGTGAGTTGCCGGTGAGCCGTTTGATCTTCAAGTAGAACGCCGTGCGGCTGTAGCCCATTTCGCGGGCCAGATAGTCTATGTTGAGGTCGGCATCTGCCAGATTGGCCTCCATAAGCGCGGAGAGGCGTTCCATAAACGATTTGTCCGTAGAGTTTAGTGCTATGCCGCTCTCTTTCAGCGCCGTAGCACGAGGCTCGGTAAAGAACTGCCGCAGGAAGTCGCGGGTGTTGAGCAGGTTGCGGATGGTCATCACCAGATAGTCGGCGTGGAAGGGCTTGCAGATATAGGCGTCAGCGCCATTTTCAAGGCCTTCTACCTGCTCCTGTGCAGAGGTCTTGGCGGTGAGTAAGATCACCACCAAGTGACAGTAATCGGGACTTTCCTTGATGCGTGCGCACAGTTCATACCCGGACAGGTTTGGCATTATCACGTCGCTCACCACAAGGTCGGGTGTCTGCTGCTGTATCATTTCCCAGGCGCGTTCTCCGTCGGGGGCTTCCATCACCTTATAATCGGTTGCCAGCAGGCCTACCACAAAGCTGCGGAGTTCGGCATTGTCTTCTACCACAAGGATACACTTTTTGGCGGAGGATTCGTTTCCGGCCATTTTGGCAGAGACCATAGGCGCCGCATTTGCCGGAATCTCATCCAGGACCTTCTCTTTCTCGGAATAAACATCGTCTGAGGGCAGCACAAAAGAGAATCTCATACCGCCGCCAGGGCGCAGAGCTGCTTTTATTTTGCCGTGATGCTTCTCTACTATGTTCTTGGTGTAATGCAGGCCGATGCCGTTGCTGCTGTAGTCGGGCTTTCGTCCGCGGGAGGAGTCTATCATCCGGTAGCGGACAAACAATTCGTCCAGCTTGTCCTCGGGCACGCCACGGCCGGTATCGCTCACAGAAACCTCCAGCCAGTTGCCCTCCTTTAGGCCATAATCTGCCAGATTGGCGTCACCGGAGGTGGCAACTTCAATCTGGCCGCCTTCGGGGGTGTACTTGATGGCGTTGGAAAGCAGGTTGTCCATTATCTTGACCAGCTTGTCCTCGTCGGCCCACATAAACAAAGAGTGTGTGTGGGGGACAAAGGAGAGATTGATTCCGTGTTTTTCTGCCAAGAACGCGAAGGAATCGGTGGTATCGGAGAGGACTTTGATGATGTCGGTATATTTCACACCAAGGGAATAAACGCCGTTCTCGATTTTAGAAAAGTCCATCAGCTGGTTTATGAGCATCAGCATTCTGGAAGAGTTGCGGTGGACACCCTCGAGAATCTTGTGGGTCTCATCGTCCTGTCCCTTCTTGGAGAGCAATTTCTCAACCGGGGCCGATATCAGCGTGAGCGGGGTGCGGAGTTCGTGGGAAATGTTGGTGAAAAACATAGTTTTCATATTGGACATCTCCCTCTCGCGCTCTTTTTCGCTGCGTTCAAGCTCGGCTCTTTCTCTTGCAAGGCGGGCGTTCATTGCCGAGCGAAGCAAGAGCCAGGTCAGGAAAGCGAACAACAGGGCATAGAGCAGAATGGCCCACCACGAGAACCAGGGAACCTGCTGTACGTGTATTTGCAAACGGGCAGGGCGAGAGCTCTCGGCGCCGTCTTCGCCAATCGCAACCGCTTCGAAGGTATAATCCCCGCTTCGGAGGTTGGAGTAGCTGGCGCGGCGGTAGGTCCCGGAATTCACCCAATCTTTGTCGAAACCCTTGAGCCGGTATTTGTAGGTCAGGTTGTTGGAAGAGAAAAAGTCATTCCCTGCAAAATCTATGGAAAAACTGCGCTGGCGGTGGTCCAGTTTTATGCGGTCTGTATATGCAATGGTCTGTTTTAACACAGATCCATGAGCGGCAGGCCGGACACTCTTTCCCCAAATTTTAAGATCTTCAAGGTGGATGGTAGGTTCCTGCCGGGTGGTAGCCAGGGATTTGGGGTCAAAGAAGGTCAAGCCGTGATTGCCGCCGAAAAAGATGAGGCCGTCGGCGGTGCGGCAGCCCGACTTTTCGTGATATTGGAGGCCAGGGAAATCCTGTATGTCGGCATCCTTAAGATCTTCGTCAAGAGTGATGCGTGCTATGCCGTGGAATGTGCTGACCCACATATTGCCGCTGAAATCTTCCTGAAAAGAGAGGATGTTGTTGTCTGGAAGACCGTCCTTAACGGTCAGACGCAGATACTTGTCATCGTCCAGACAAAGCAGGCCGTAACCATAGCTGCCCATCCAGATGCGCCCCCGGCTGTCCTGCGTCATGGTGATGACATTGTGAATCATATCGCGTGCGCCCTCGGGGATATCGGTCTGCCAAAGCACGCCATCCTTCAGATAGAAAACATCCCACGCATAGGCAGAGAACAAGATACGGCCATCTTTCAGCGGCAGG
Organism: Bacteroidales bacterium; assembly: GCA_016290415.1. Lineage (GTDB taxonomy): Bacteria > Bacteroidota > Bacteroidia > Bacteroidales > UBA932 > Equibacterium. Next base: position 23,602 of record JAEETP010000018.1, on the reverse strand, counting down.
ATTTCAGAGATATTGACTACAGTATTGTTTTCCACCCTGACGGGCTGCGGAGTGTTATCGCTGTATTGATACATGCCGTTCCACGCTCCGATCCAAATGGTTCCCGACGCGTCTTCCTTTATGCAGCGTACGTGGTCCAAAGGGAAGGTGGCCACCTTCTGCGCTTTGCTTCCGAGGGCGCGGGCGAGACTCAGCTGTCCTTCAAAAAACAGCCAGAGGCGGTCGTGGCTGTCGACAAAAACCCCCTCCAGATAATCTCCGCCGGAAGGTTGCACGGCAGAGAGGTCGACCCTGTCGAACCGTCCGGAGGGAGAATAACGATAGAGGCCGTCGTAGCGGGTCGCTATCCAGAGATTTCCAGAGCCGTCTTCGACCACGCGGGTGACGAATTTGTTCTCCAGGGGCGTGCTCAGTGCCTTGTCTTCGTTGAACAGGTCGGATTGCTTGCCTGCCACGATAAAACCTTTATCGTAGGTGCCGATCCAGGCATTACCCTGACGGTCCAAGTAGCAGCAATGTAGTTCTGCAGAGGGCGTTGGGTTGTACTTGGAAGGTTGATTGTGACTCAGTGACTGAGAGACGATGTCATAAAACCAGATGCCATCCCAAGCTGTACCTATCAGCAGCTGCATTGGAGCAACTTCGCATATAAAATTGATCTGGTCACTTTGAAGAGACGCTTCCCGAGAAACAGGGCCCTCCGGCGGTCGGCAGGTGCCGGTTATCGGATCATACAACACAATGCCGGAATTCGTTCCCAGCCACCATTTGTCCTGCGAATCCATATAACAGCACATGACCTTCCGGTTGCCGGGAAGGGCATATAGCTTCTCATCTTCTTCTCTCATAAGTCCGCGGTCCGTGCCAAGCCAGAGCCTGTTGTACGAGTCTTCCCATACCTGATTAACAGCGCCAAAGCTGGTGTTGTAGTTAACGGTATCCCGCTCTTTGTCCAGAGTCCCAAGCCCATAGACAGATGCTATGCGGATTCGTCCAGAACGGTCTTTATAGATTTGATATGCCGGAGGCTGTGCGCCTGAGGTGCGTGATATCCGTCCGCTTCTGACATTATATCTGTCCACGCCGTAGGCTGTACCTATCCAAATCAGGTCGCCGTCGGCCAGCAGCGAGAACACGAAGTCGTTGCGGATAGTGTTTTCATCGCCCGGAACGTGCACGAAATGTTCATATTCGTAGCCGTTGTAACGGTCCAGGCCGGCCAGGGTGGCGATCCACATATTGCCCAGAGAGTCCTGCGCAAATGCGCGAACGCCAAGATGGGAGAGGTTGCCGGCCGCACCGGCATCTCCGCCGGTCTGTGCGGGAGCCGCCAGCGGCAACAGGCAGGCAAGCAACAGGAGCAGATATTTGCGCAATAATCTCATCAATCGTAAAGTTAACAATTTTCGCATCTACACAGGTCAGAAAAGGCAAGAGGTCAAAAAAATAACAGAAAAGCCAAAAAAAGTGACAAAAAATACAACAAAGGAGTTCTGTTTTTAAGGTAACTTTATATCGGAATTCAAAAATTGTAAAGAAATGAAGCGATTCTGGTTACTGTTTTTATTCTTGCTGCCGGCTTTTATTGCGGTAGATGCAAAGAAGGTCGCCCCCGCTGTAAGCGTTGATGACCTTCGGGCGGAGTATCAGATAAATCCTATCGGCATAGACTATGCGCCACAGCTAAGTTGGAAGCTGTTTTCTAAAGCGGACGGCACTATGCAGACGGCATATCGGATACTGGTCGCAAGTTCCGAAGCAATCCTGGCAGAGGACCGCGGCGACATTTGGGATAGCGGCAAGGTAGAATCATCAAAGTCCACCTGCATCGGCACCGAACATATCAAGATGCTTTCTAGGGCCAGATATTACTGGAAAGTGATGGTTTGGCAGCAGGATGGCAAACCTTCGGCCTGGTCCAGCCCGGCTTTCTGGGAAATGGGTTTGCTGAGTCAGAGTGACTGGCAGGGCGGCTGGATAGGATATGTGCCAGGAATGCCCGGCCGCGTGCTATATTTCAAAGCCAATTTCTGGCCAGATCCGTCCAAGCAGATTGCTTATTCAAGGCTTTATGCAGCCGGAATCGGCAATTTTGAAGTGTATATCAACCACAAGAAGGTGGGGGACCACGTGCTGGATCCGGCGCAGAGCACCTATACTAAAAGGGTGTATTATGAAACATATGATGTTGGGGCGCTGTTCCACGAAGGGGCCAATACTATAGTGATACCCGTAGCTCCGGGATGGATGGGATGTCCTCGCCTCAGGGCCCAGCTTGAAGTGGTTTATACCGACGGCACCTGTTATGTGATGAATACCGACAGTTTCCGCCACGTAACGACAGGCCCTACAACCTATGCAACCATTTTCGACGGAGAAAGTTATGACGCCCGCGAGGACAAGGATTATATTTGGGAGCCCGGAGTTCCGGCAGGGCTTATGGACAAGCAGTGGGCCTGGGCTCACAACACCGACGACCCCACCGGAAAGATGTGCGCAGCCCGTGTGGAGCCGATACAGATAGTGGAGGAGTTGAAGCCGACCTTTGTGGCAGAGCCCCAACCCGGCGTGTATACATTTGATGCCGGCCGCAACCTGGCTGGCTGGGTGGCCATCAAGGTCCGCGGAAAGGAGGGCGACACGGTGCGGCTCTTCTTTGCCGAAACCCTCCGCGAGGATGGCAGTGTGAATCAAGATAACCTGCGCAACGCCAAATCCAACGACAACTATACCTGCCGTGGTGATGCAGAGGAGTGCTGGGAGCCGGCCTTCACATACCACGGCTTCCGTTATTTCCAGGTCGAAGGACTTGGATATAAGCCCGCAGCTGAAGATTTCACCGTGAAGGCGGTCCGCACCGGCGTGCGCACCATCGGACAGTTTGAATGTGCCGATCCTCTGGTCAATGACATTCACAGGATGGTCTTCAATACAGAATCTTCCAATCTGCACAGCGTTCCCACCGACTGCCCGCAGCGCGATGAGCGAATGGGTTGGTTGAACGACCTTACGGTGAGCCACGAGATTGCTGTATATAACTTTGATATGGCCCGCTTCTTCTCCAAGTTCGCACAGGATATCACCGATACCCAGGACGAAGAGGGGACCATCACCTGTGTAGCGCCGTTCCGTTTCGGCATGCGTCCGGCAGACCCGGTGAGCGCATCGTATCTGCTGATGCCGTTCCACTCATATCAGTTCTACGGCAACCTTCACGCAATCTCCGACAATTTCGAGGGGATGCGCAAATGGACCGATTACCTGCGCTCCCGCACTCAGGACGGCATTGTTCAGTACAGTTATTACGGTGACTGGTGCCCGCCGAGGGACTATCTGATGGATCCCAATGGCAGCGGCGTGTCCCGCGACACCCCCGGCCTGCTGATGTCCACCGGCTATCTCTATCTCTGCGAGAAGCTCATCAGCCAGATGGCCGCAATACAGAATATGCCCGATGTGGCGGCGCAGTACAAGGCTTACGCGGAAGAGACGCGCAAGGCATTCAACAGAGCCTACTGGCGTGAGGATGTGGGTGGATACGCCGCCAACAATCAGGCCTGCAACGCCTTTGCCCTCTATCTGGGAATTCCCGATGAAAGACAGGCGGAAAGGGCGGTGGCCAATCTCGTGGCCGATGTCCGTGACAAGGGCCACCATCTGACCACCGGCAACCTCTGCACCAAATATGTGCTGGATGTGCTCGCCGACTACGGCTATGTGGACGATGCCTGGAAGATCGTGACGCAGACAACTTACCCCAGCTGGGGATTCATGCTCAGCAAGGGTGCCACCACGGTATGGGAGCGCTGGGAATATCTCACGGGCGACGCCATGAACTCCCACAACCACCCGATGATGGCATCGGTCGACGCTTGGTTCTACCGCTATCTGCTCGGCATAGAGCCGCAGACGGAGCATCCGGGATTCGAGCAGTTCAGCCTGAAACCCTATCCTCCCACCTCCCTGGCATGGGCCGAAGGCTCTCTGGAGACAGTCAAAGGCACTGTCCGCAGCGCCTGGAGGCGCTCGGGCCGCAACTTCATCTGGACGGTGGATATACCCGCCAACACCAAGGCTGACGTTAGCGTCCCGGCAGCAAATGCCTCCGGCGTCACCGTAAACGGCAAACGTGTCAAGGCTGTTCAGGAGGGTGGATTTGCCACTTTCACGCTGGGCGGTGGTCATTATGAAATTAAAAGTAAACTATAGTCATGAAAAAGATTCTTCTACTGATCTTTTGCTCACTGATGCTTGCGTCGGCCTGGTCCTGCGACCACACGCCGACATACATCATACCGGAAGATCCCCACAAGGAGCAGGATAAGCCTGAAGAAAAACCCGACCCGGTCGTGGAACCCGGCAAGGTCAATCCCAGCAGTATGGGAGATATTGTGGGTGTGGACCACTTCGGCCGTGCATTCGACCGCATCGGCGGCTTCCGTGAGGACCGGCAGGTGGGCATGTTCTTCTGGCCGTGGATAGGCCAGCCCTACGCCACAGGCGTGTACGATGCCACCAAGATCCTTCAGATGGAAGACGGCCTCAACATCCTATTCCACCGCTACGACGATGTCATTAGTCCCAACGGGCAGGCCCACTGGTGGGGCGAACCGCTGTGGGGCTATTACAACTCCATTGACGAATGGGTGCTGCGCAAACAGATGCAGATGATAACTATGGCCGGCGTGGATTTCATCTTTTATGACCACACCAACGCCATCATCTACGACGATGTCGTCCTGCAGGTGGCCAAGGTGATAACGGAGATGCAGAAAGAGGGTTGGAATCCTCCCAAAATGGTGAGCTATACTCACTCCCGCTCAATCCAGACGGTGCGTGGCCTCTACAATCTGATCTACAAGCCGGGCCGCTATCCCGATTCCTGGTATTATTACGAGGGCAAGCCGCTCATCATTGCCTACACCGATCCCAATGACGACAAGCAGGAGGCTGCGACTCGCGGCGACTCTTCCTATAATCCGGGCGAACTTGAAGCGGAGATTCTTGATTTCTTCCACTTCTTCAAGCCCAACTGGCCGTCCGATCCCACTTATCCCAACGGATTTACCTGGATAGAGTGGAAGTTCCCTCAGCCATATCACACCGAATCGAAGATGATGAACGTGACGGTGGCCAGTCACCCGATGGTGCCGATGTCGTTCTCGCTGACCCGCGAGAACTGGACCAACTGGGGCCGCGGCTGGAGCCCGACCCTGCGTCAGAATATCTCAGAGGATGTTGATAAGGGCACCTTCTTCCAGGCCGAGTGGGACGAGGCCATCAAGGCCGATCCGCCTATGGTCTCGGTGGGCGGCTGGAACGAATGGATCGCCTACAAGCAGCTCTACGACGGCGAGTATATGCTCTGCGACGCCGCCAGCAAGGAGTATTCCCGCGACATCGAGCCCATGAAGGGCGGCTATCAGGATGCCTTCTACCTGCAGTTGATACGCAACATCCGCCGCTACAAAGGCTCTTCGGAAGGACTCCGTCCCGCTCAGGAAGAGCACACAATAGACATAAAGGGCGATGTGACGGCCTGGAACGACATCACTTATGTGATGAACAACACCGACGCGGCCTTTATTGCCCGCAACTGCTACGGCAATTCCCAGAAAGTCCACTACGCACAGCCGGCGCCCACAGACAAGCTGACGGAGGTACGCGTGGCCCACGATGCCAACAATATCTATTTCTATATAAAGGGCAAAGAGGACTTCTCCAAACCTTCCATGAAGGACAACTGGCTCAATATCTATATAGGTTGCGGCGAGGTTGCCACCAAGGCGTGGGAGAGCTATGATTATGTAATAGGCCGCGACATCAACGGAGACAAGGCCTCCGTGGAGAAATTCAACGGAAAGGGTTATCAGACTACAAATTCCGGCACGGCGACCATCGTCCGAAACAAGGACGTGATCCAGCTGGCCGTGCCCCGTAGCGCCGTGGGTCTCGACGACGGGAAGCAGTTGTATTTCAAAGTCGCCATGGGCGTAGATAATCCTTCAGACATAATGAATACCTACACTTCGGGCAGCGCCATGCCGATGGGCCGCCTGAGTTACATGTATATCATGAACAACTAACCAAAATATCCACCTATGAAAGCCAAATTAGCATGTTTTCTGCTGCTGGTGACGATGGCCTTCGGCCTTGCCACCGCTCAGGATCGCGGCCTCACGGTAAGTGGTGTCGTCACCGATCCTCAGGGAGAACCTGTTCCCGGCGTGGTAGTCCAGATACAGGGTACCACGCAAGGCGTGACAGCCGATGTTTCGGGCCATTATTCCATTAATGTGCCTGCCGGAACATCGACCCTCATTTTTACCTGCATGGGCTATCAGACACAGGATGTTCCGGTTGCAGGCCGTTCCGTCATCAACGTTACGATGATAGAAGAGGCTTCCGAATTGGAAGAGACTGTGGTTGTCGCCTACGGCCAGCAACGCAAGGAGAGCGTTGTGGCAGCCGTATCGAGCATCCCCGCTACAGGTCTTAAGCAAACCCCCGCATCCAACCTGGGTATCGCCCTGGCAGGTCGTCTGCCTGGCCTTACGGTACTCCAGCGTTCCGGTGTGCCGGGCGGCGAGCAGATGAACTTCTACATCCGTGGTGCTTCCACCGTCAACGGTCAGTCTCCTCTGATTCTGGTGGACGGCGTGGAGCGCGACTTCACCGCACTGGATCCCCGCGAGGTTGAGACCATCACCGTGCTCAAGGACGCCTCCGCGACAGCCGTCTACGGTGTGCGCGGTGCGAACGGTGTCATCCTGGTTACCACCCGCCGCGGTAAATCGGGTGCGCCGGTGATCGATGTCACCATGGAACAGTCGTTCCAGAATCCTACCCGCATGCCCGAGATGGTATCGGCCTACGACTACGCTTTGCTGCGCAACCAGGTCGAATTCCAAAACGGCCGTCCCGCAATCTACGATGACGTGGCGTTGGAACACTACCGTACCGGAGACTTCCAGGCCCTCTATCCTACACGTAATTTCGTGAAGGAGTTCATCCAGCCCAACAGCCCTATGCAGAGGGTCAACGTGAACATCAGCGGCGGTACGGAACGAATGCGCTATTTCACCACGGTGGGCTATCTGCATCAGAGAGGTATATTCCGCACCGAGCCGTTTGCTGAGTATGACTACGACCCGACCTCCAAGGCCGACCGCGTGAACTTCCGTTCCAACTTCGACATTGACGTTACCTCCAGCCTGAGGATGTTTCTCAACATCAGCGGCTATATGCAGTCAAAGAATGACCCCGTGGTGGTTCCCAACAACGGCGCATATCTGAGCGACGTGAACGGTTATTCCATAGTGATAAGTTCGTTGGTCACCACGCCGAACAACTATTTCAACGATGTGACTCCCGACGGTGAGGTCCTGACCTCTTCCCTCAAGGGCGGTAACATAAACAATGTGCCTTACGGTATGCTGAACCGCTCCGGTTTCCGCAACACCCAGACAAACCAGGTGACAGCGACTCTCGGTCTGGAGCAGCAGCTGGACTTCATCACCCCCGGCCTGTTTGCCAAACTCGTCCTCTCCTACGACGCGTTCTCCAGCAATCAGCAGGTGCGCCAGCGTACCTTCCAGCTCTATGAGGCGGTAGCCGATCCCGACTCGCCCGACGGCGTGAGATACGACAAGACCGGTACGATGTCCAACAGCCCGCTGAGCGATGCACAGTATCAGAGCTTCAACAACTTGTTCAACGTGGATGCCTCCATCAACTATGCGAAGTCATTCGGCTTGCACGACATCACGGGCATGTTGCTGTTCAACCGCTATCGCAGGGTCATCAATATCGAGCTGCCTTACAACTATGTAGGCTTCGTGGGCCGTGCGACTTATGCATATATGAACCGCTATCTGGCTGAGGTCAACTTCGGTTACAACGGTTCCGAGCAGTTCGCGCCCGGCAAGAAGATGGGTTTCTTCCCTTCGCTCTCGCTGGGTTGGATCTTCTCCGAGGAGCCGTGGATGAGACAGCAGGACGTGATCACCTTCGGTAAGGTCCGCGCATCCTACGGCCAGGTCGGTAACGACAACATGAACGGTTCCCGTTTCGCCTTCCTGACGCTCTGGAGCGGCAGCTACGAGTCCCAGATCGGTAACATGGAACTGACTTGGGAGAAGGCTTCCAAATACAACCTCGGTCTGGAACTCGGTCTCTGGCACGACCTGCGCCTCGAGGCCGATGTGTTCTACGAGAGGCGCAACAACATTCTGATTCCCGCCACGGGTCTCGTGCCTACCGGCGTGTTCGGTACCGGCGGCGTAAGCGTTTCGGGTATTCTGCCCAAGGTCAATGCCGGCCAGATCGAGAACAAGGGTTTCGAGACCAGTCTGAGCTATTCCAAGGTATTCACCAGAGACTTCAGGCTGGACGCCAGGGGCAACGTGGCATTCAACCGCAACAAGGTACTCTACCTGAGCGAGGTGCTCCTGCCCGAAGACTATGCTGTGCGTCTGCGCAGCACCGGCTTCCGCATGGGTCAGAACTTCGGTTATGAGACCGCAGGTTTCTTCAACAGCGAGCAGGACATCATCGACTGGTACGACCAGACCGGTACGGGTGCCGCTCCCAAGCCCGGTGACCTCAAGTACGTGGACAAGACGGGTGACGGCTTTGTAGACGAGCGCGATATGGTGCCCATCGGCAATCCCGAGGTACCCGAATGGACCTACGGCTTTGGCGTTAGTGTCCAATATAAAGGATTTGACTTCAGCATGATGTGGCAGGGCGTTGCAGGACGTAGCTACTATCTCTCGGGACAGCGTATCTGGGAGACCTACAACTTCAACGAATGGCACAAGGAAGCCTGGAGCCAGGAGCGCCTGGACGCCGGACTGCCTATCACTTACCCCCGACTTGAACCCGGCAGCAACGCCAGCAAGATCCTCTCCGATTTCTGGCTCGTGAACGGTGATTATCTCCGTCTGAAGAACGTGGAACTCGGCTACAGCCTGCCTCAGCACTGGGCCAGAAATATCCGCGCCGAGCAGATCCGCTTCTATGTCAACGGCCTCAACCTGCTGACATTCGACAATTATCCGGTCAAGTATCAGGACCCCGAGCAGAACAACGAGTTGCTCTATCCGGTATTCTCGACCTACAACATCGGTCTCAATATCTCCTTCTAAAAAAGAAAGTGCTATGAAAAAGACTGTATATATACTTCTTATTGCGATGATATCCCTCTGCGGATGCAACAAGATACTTGAAAAGACCCCCGACGGCCAAATCACACTTGACAAGGTGCTCAGCAACCGGGACAGGAGCAAGGGTTTGATAGATGCAGCCTATGGCGAAATCTATACTGCCAGAGACCAGATATCGTTTGTGATGAACCCATTTGACTGCCTTACCGACAATGCTTTCTGGGCAGCGAACTACGACGCCTATGACTGGCACAACGGCACTCTGTCGCTTTCGAATCCCGTGATCACCTGGGATTGGAACGCTCCCGCAGAGCAGCTCTGGCCCGACTTCTGGCGCGGAATCCGCTTGGCAAACAACGCCATCAAATACCTGCCTCAGTCCACAGTCCTCACTCAGCAGGAGGTAGAAACCTGGGTTGCAGAAGCCAGGGTGCTGCGCTGCTGGTACTATATGTGGCTGCTTGAATTCTACGGCCCGATGCCTTGGATAGAAGAGCCATTTGACGCCTCTTTCAAAGACTGGTCAAGCCTTTCACGTCCCACATTCGACTGGATTGCTGACAAGATCTCTGATGAACTTATGGAGGTTGTTCAATCCGGCATCCTGCCCAACCGCCAGAGTGCAAACGAGGCGCGCCGCGTGAGCAACGGTGTGGCAAAGGCCATCCGCGCCCGCGTCTATATGTTCAACGCCAGCGAACTCTATAACCCCGAGCACGATCGCGCCAAATGGCAGAAAGCGGCCGATGCCGCACAGGACGTGCTCAATATGAGCGAATTTGACCTGGTGCCGATGAGTGACTACAAAAAGTTGTTTGTGAGCAACTTCACCGATGAGATTCCCGAAATTATCTGGCGTTCCTGGGCCGACAACAGCCACATCAACAACACCAACTGCGTGGATGTCGGTTCCTACCCTTACGCTTCCATCAACCACGTATGGAACTGCGGCGAATCTCCCACACAGGAGCTGGTTGACTGCTTTGAGATGACCAACGGCGCAATGCCCGTCACCTACAACGATGCAACGCATCTGTCCGTTACCGTTACCCCCGAAGCTGCGGAACTCGGTTACAGCGAGGATAAGGGCGGCGATCCTTACGCAAACCGCGATGCCCGCTTCTATATCGACATCCTCTACAACGGTGCCGACTATGGCGTGCCTTACAACTGCTCGCAGAACTACATTATCGAGACCTACGTGGGCGGTCGCAACGGCTACAACGACGTAATCTCCCAGGAGACTCAGCGTTCCTGCACCGGCTATTACAGCCGCAAGGACAAATACATCAACTTCTGGGGCCCCGACGGCGGTTATTCCAAGATTGGTGTACACTGGGTATTCTTCCGTCTGGCAGAGTTCTATCTGAACCTTGCGGAGGCTCAGTGCGAGCTGGGCGATTATGCAAATGCCGCACGTTCGCTCAACAAGATCCGCCAGAGAGCAGGTCAGCCGGCCATCGAGGATGTTCCCGGCTATCAGGCAAACTACGATTTCCTGATGGGCCGCATCCGCAACGAGCGCCGCGTTGAGTTCTGCCTGGAGCAGGGCCGCTTCATGGACCAGCGCCGCTGGAAGATTCTCTCCGAAACCAACCGTTTCGTGACCGGTATGCGTATCACCAAAGAGGATGACGGTTCATTCTCTTACGAGAGGCGCAAGATCCGCGACTATCAGTCCTATACCGACAAATATCTGGTGCTTCCCATCCCTCTGGAAGACGCCAAGAAGATGACTGGTATGACTCAACCGGAAGCTTGGCAATAGACACTCTAAATCCAAAGCGATATGAAAAAGATATATCATATTATTCTGATTCTCGCACTGGTGGCCATCTGCGGCTGCCAGCAGAAAGAGACTCCGGCACCCGACCCCGTGGGTGACCTTAAGGCTCATCCCGGAATCGGTCGTGTACTGCTCGAGTTTACAACCCCGGCGAATGCCGTTTCCGGCAAGGTTTATTATAACTCCGGCAGCGTCAAGAAATTCTTTATCGACCCCGAGGCTGCCGTTCAGACGGTTGAGGTGGATGGCCTTTCTGCCGGAAAGAACACAATCCGCGTAGTGACCCAGGACATATCCGGCCGCGAATCCCTTCCCAAGGGTGTGGTCGTTGAGGTCTATGGCGATTCTTTCTATCCCGGCGCGCTGCCCAACCGAAAGTTCGTCAAGATGAAAGAGATATCCGACGATTCCATAGAGATAACTTTCGAGAAGGGTAATGAAGAAGAGGCGTACGTGGTGGTTGTCTATAGCGATTTTGCAGGACAGATCCACAAAAAGACCGTTACTCCCGACCAGACTACAGTCAAGGTTGAGGGTGCAGATCTGGACCTCCCGGTTACTTACTACACCGTTTACAAACCTACCGAAGACTTCCTGGACGAATATGTATCCACTACAGTCAATGTGCAGGATGCTGCCCTGATGCAGCTGGATAAATCAGTCTGGCTGATGACGGTCACCAGCGAAGCCTCCGACGCACCGCTGGCCAAAGTGGTGGACGGCAGTGCTAAAACCTCCTGGATAGCGGCTGCAGAAGGCGACCAGACCATCACCATCGACATGCAGAGCATCAAAATGTTCTCCGGCGTAATCCTGTCTCAGGGATGGGATTTCGATGCCGGTACGATGGCGGGCCATGTTGCCGTGGATATAAGCAACGACGGCAGCAATTGGGAAAACATTCTGGACAAGAAATTCCAGCACAATTGCTTTGCACAGGAGTTCCCGTTTGCAAAGGCCATCAAGGCGCAATATCTGCGCATTACCCTAAGCTATCCGATGGACTCCAGACCCATCCAGCTGGGCGAGATAGACCTCTACAACGATCTGTTCAACACTTGCCCGGATGAGATTACAACCATGCCTAAGATAGTTAACGGCACCGTGCCGATTCAGAGTGATGGCTCCGATGATCTTGGAGCCCCCGTAGGAGTAGGCCGTATGCAGAGGGCTGTGGGCTGGAATACCAGCGACAACTCAATCATCACCACCGACACCGCAGTGGGCGGCCTGTGTGTATTTACAGCAAATGCATGGGGCATTTCCGACGTTGTCAACGGCAAGGTTTGGCAGACCGTTGACCTTATGCCCGGCTATTACAGCCTGGATTGGGAGATCGGTTCCATAACCGACAACCGGGGTCAGGACGCATACGGCGTGGTGGCCAAGGGTTATGCACTTCCTGATATCGACGTCGCCACCAGCGACGCGTCGGTAATTGCATCTGCAAATCTGAACAATTACAAGTCTTCTACATGCAAAATGGCGTTTGACCTTCGCGAGCCGGCGACAATCACCGTCGGATGGGTTTTCACAACCCACGATATGTGGGTAATTACCGGCTCAATCCCCTGGAGCGACCTGTACATCAACAGCATCGAACTTAATACGCGATAAATCATAAATACATACAACAATGAAAAAACACTTTTCTATTCTTTTTGTGATGGCGGCCATAGCTTTGGTCGGCTGCCAGACAGTGGATCTTACTCCCCTGGAGAAGAGGGTGAGCGAACTGGAGACAATCGTTCATAACCTCCAGGAGATAAGCCTTACCGGCGACTACGTTACCGACATTCAGCCGCTCACCGAGAACGGCAAGATTGCCGGATATATAGTGACATTCAAGGAACATGGAACCTACACCGTACGCAACGGTAAGGACGGTGATCCCGGTGCTCCCGGCGACCCCGGTGATCCCGGTACTCCCGGCGAAGACGGTGACACCTGGTTTGCAGACGTTACCGTTACCGAAGACACAGTTGTCTTCACTCTTGACGATGCAAATCACACCCAGTTCGTAATTCCTCGTGCAGGTGCAGCAGCCGATTTCGGCCTGATTATAGAACAGCGCGAGTGGACCGTTTCTGCCGGTGGTCAGAAGGTAAAGGTACCTTATACCATCAAGGGCGGTGACGACCAGACCGTTGTGTCTGTGATGGCATCCGAAGGCTACAAGGCAACTGTCGAGGCTGATAAGATCATTATTGTTGCTCCTGAAGAGCCTGGTGATGCACAGATTTGGGCTGTGGCAGAAAACGGCGCAGGAAAGAGCAGCGTGGTCGTCCTCAGAATCAAATACGCAGAGGCACAGATAATCGCTCCTGACAAGACTAAGTGGACAGTGTCTGCTGACGGAAATGTGATTACAATTGATTTGGGTGGCGAAAGCAGCCAGAGCGCAATCGTCCTCAATCAGTCTTCAGATATTGCAGCTGCAACTTTGGCAAGCAAGTTCTCGGTTGCAGCCACCATGGACGGCGAAGAGTGGAATGATGTCCTCACCGACCAGCCGCTGGCAGGACGTGCCGGCAGCCAGGTATTTGAACTTGGCAAATTCGTCAACGCCACCAAACTCAGAGTGACCCTCTCGGAGCCTTTCGAGGCAGACCTTCCTGTGAAACTTCCCGAAGTGGATGTGCTTTGTGGAGAGACTGCAACCTGCGAATTGGTAGAGATGACAGCAGTACCCCAGTTATTAAATGGTGTTCGGCCAGGTGCTGGTCAGCCATTTGCAACAGACGGTTCGGATCGTTTCCCTAATGTAGGAGCTGGCCGTATGACACATCTTGCAGATTGGAACCATAATGATGCAGCTTACATTTCTTGTGATAGTGGTAATCCTTGTTGCTGGGGAGCAGCTGTATGGGGTTGTTCTTGCCCCGTCAACGCAAAGGTTTGGCAGACATTAGCATTTACCCCGGGTTACTATTCCTTTGATGTACAGATTGGACATACCACAAATGTGTATTGCTGTGATGTCTATATGGTTGCAGCTTTGGGTGATGAACTTCCGGATATCGATGTTGTTACTACATCGGAAGCAACCCTTGGTTATATTGTTGCCAAAGATTATGAAGATGTAATCCGTTCAATAGTATTCAAGGTAGCTGCTCCCGGTAATATTTCTCTCGGTTGGGTTTACAACCTGTACAATATTTATGAATATACAGGCATTGCTTGGAGTGATTTCTACTTTGAAGGTTTTTCCGTTTCCGGTAAATAAAAATGTTAAAAACACTCAGATTTTATACCGTTCTGGCGCTGCTGCCGCTCCTGCTTTCATGCGGGTGCGGCAAGCAGCCGCAGGGCGGATATGTCCTCCAGGATATAACGGTGGCGCCCGCCAGCCTCGAAATGGTGGTGGGAGACAGGGCCACTATCAAGGCTTATCCCAAGCCTTCGGTGGCTAACTCCCTCTCGTTCGCCTGGAAGACATCCAATGCGGCGGTGGCGACCGTCTCCGAAGGCCTCGTGGAGGCCGTCGGAGCGGGAACAGCCGTCATCACGGTTTCATATCAGACCGTCAGCAAGGAGATTCCCGTGACGGTCGAGGCCAAGCCGGAGCCGGAGCCCGAGGCTTTCTCGCGTGCGGTGATGTACGATGAGAAATTATCTGCATCGAACCGTCCAGAGGCAATCCAGACCGCCGGTGTGGCTACCTATGCCGACGACGGCCTGCTGGTGAACAAGGCGGGCGGCGTTGTCAAGCTCGACCGCTTCTATGCCCTGGCAGAGCGTGCGGTGCGCTATCGCATCCGCCCCACGGGCGATGCGGTGTGCCTTTTCCGCTCCAGCGAAGGCGATTTCCAGGCCACTGTGGATATCCCCGGCAAAAAGATCACCATTCTCACGACGCCGGCGCTTTCTGCCACTGCCGATTTCCTGGCTGGCGACAAGGAGTATGACATCGAGATAAAGCACGTCTATCAAAGTCAGACCGTGACTGTAACCGACGTCGCATCCGGCGCGGTGGCAGAGGTCTCCGCCACTATGGACGGCGAGGGAGGCGTTGGCCAGGGCAAGGTCCACGACGGCTTCTATGTAGGACCGGGCTGGGACCACTACTGCTTTGGCCTTCAGAGAGGTACATCGATGCTGGTTAGCCGCATCACCGTAGAGTCGCTCAAAGACCACGTTCGGCTGCTCATCTGCGGTGACTCTATCACCCAGCCGGAGGCCTATTATCCCACCGCCGACTTCCCGGAGGCCTACACGCAGTTGCTTTTGACCCGCCTGGGCGGCAGCGCCATGTCCAGCGGCCGCGGCGGCGGCACCATCAACACCGTGCTGGAGTTTCTGCCGCACGAATTGCCCTACATCGAGGCCGATTATGTGATGGTGACCATCGGCACCAACGGCGGCAACACCGAGCAGAATCTGACTGAACTGATAGATTATATCCGCTCACAAGGCTCCATCCCCATCCTGAACAATATGCCGGCTAACGAAAGCGCATCGCAGTGCGACGCGGCCTTCGGCGGCAATCCGCTCATCTCAAGGGTGCGCAATCAGAAGAATGTGAAAGGAGCCCAGTTGGATATAGCCACCAGCCTCAACGGCGACGGGCGCAACGTGGACAAAACCATGATGTACTGGGAAGATTATACCGGCTATCCGGCCCCCATGACCGGCTGGCAGATATACCATCATCCCAACCCCAAGGGCGGCCGCGCGATTTTCGACCGAATTGTGCAGGATTTGCCCGAAATTTTTGAATAACGCTATGAAAAAACTACTGTCCTTTTTTGCTTTACTGCTGTTTGTATGCAACTGCGGTTGTGAAAAGCAGCCTGAGGAAAACGGTTATAAGCTGGAAAGAATCCATACCGACAAGACCGAACTGGTTATGCTCAAGGGCGACACGGATGTAATCAAGGCATCCCCTGTGCCCAGTACGGCCAACACGGTGCAGTTTTCCTGGGCGACTTCCGATGCCAAAGTGGCGACCGTGGACGACGGCAAGATAGAGGCGGTAGGTTTTGGAGAAGCGACGATAACGGTCAGCCTGGCCGGGAAAACCGCGAGTGTCCCGGTTAAGGTGACGGCCGTTCCGCCGGCCGATCCGGCATTCTACAACGGGGCTTCCCTGTTGTTCCATCCCGCCTCCGGCTTTATGAACGACCCCAACGGACTGTTCTACAAAGACGGAATATGGCATATGTATTTCCAGTATGACCCCAACATCAACGCCACCAACGAGGGCAAGTGCTGGGGCCACGCGGTGAGCCG
The DNA here is from genome assembly GCA_016290415.1 of Bacteroidales bacterium. Lineage (GTDB taxonomy): Bacteria > Bacteroidota > Bacteroidia > Bacteroidales > UBA932 > Equibacterium. Next base: position 7,417 of record JAEETP010000018.1, on the reverse strand, counting down.
CGACCTCTATCACTGGAGGGAGTGCAAGGTGGCCATCCGTCCCGACGAGAACGGCGCCATCTGGTCTGGCGGCTGCGTGATAGACGAGCGCAACGTGGCCGGCTTCGGCAAGGACGCCGTGCTGGCATTCTACACCTCTTACGATGGGAACAAGGTCAAGAATCAGCAGACCTCGCTCTACTACAGCACCGATGGGGGATACACTTTCACTCCTGCACCGGGGAATCCCATCATGGAGCCGGACGACTATGACATCGGCTTCCGAGACCCGCAGATCGTGTGGTACGAGCCGATGGGCGTCTATGTGATGACCCTTACCCGCGGCAAGGCGGTGGATTTCTACAAATCTACCAATCTGCTCGACTGGACACTTCTGAGCCGCTTCTCGGGGGCGCCTGACATGGCCCGCGGCACCTTCGAATGCCCCAGCCTGTTCCCGATTTCTGACGGTTCGCAGACCAAGTGGGTGGTGATGGCCTGCAGCCTGATTATCGATTCCATGAAAGGGCGCAGCGGCGTGCTCTATTATCTCGGCGATTTCGTAAACGGCGAATTCATCCCCGATGACACTGAAACTCATATGGCCGACTTCGGCGCAACTTACGCCGGCTCCACATGGAATCACGCCGACCGCCGCATCATGACCTCCTGGCTGTTTGAGTACACCCACTGGCAGGGTCACTATCAGGAGCCGATGTATCGCACCAAAGATTGGTGCGGTCGTCTGACCACGCCGCGCGAGATCAAACTGGCCACCTACAACGGCCGTCAGATTCTCAAATTCTATCCTCCTCAAGAGGTTCTCTCCGCCGCATCTGCCGACGAATGCATCCGCGGCGAACTGTCCGCTTCGCAGAACACGCTTAAGTGCGATCCGTTCACGCTGACCTTTGATGCTGCGGCAGCAACCGTCACCACCAAAGGCTTGATGAACGACGCCGTTCTGAAACTGGACGGATCCGGCAAGCACGACGTGCTTATCCTGCGCGGCGACTACTGCGCCCAGATCTTTATCGACGGCGGCGCCGTCTGCCACACCGGACTGCTGTCCCAGCAATAACACTATTTAATTCGTATAAGATGAGAAGATTACTGAAAGTTGCCTGTTGTCTTTGCTTTGGTATGCTGATTATTGCATGCGGAAGCAAAAACAATCTTTCATCAAAGGAGAGTCTGGTGAAGTCGGTTCATACGAGCAGAACGGAGTTGACTCTCTATGTCGGTGAGTCAGAGACTGTAAAGGGTTCTGTCGTGCCATCTATGGCGGTCCCTCCCGCGATAACGTGGTATTCGTCTGATGAAAAAATCGCTACTGTTACCAACGGGACAATTTATGCGGTTGCTGTCGGAGAAGCAACAGTTACTGCAGTTTGTGAAGGGAAGACGGCAGATATAAAGGTCACGGTAATCGCGTCGGAAGGTGAGGCGCTTTATACGATTACCTTGAATGGCGATGACTGCACCTTTGCTGATTATGCCGAGTACGGCATATATATCCCGCCCCAATGGCAATCGCTAAATGGCGTACTAGTTCTTCAGCACGGTTGCGGGATGGAGCAGTTTGGAATTACCCGCAACAAAGACCTTCAATATCAGGCCTTTGCGAAGAAATGGGGACTTCTTGTTATCGAGACGGCACTTCATGGCAACTGTGGAGTCTGGCATCATCCGGAGAGTGGTTCGGCGGCAGCCCTTTTCAAGGTTATCAATCAAGTAGCAGCAGAACAACATCATCCGGAGTTGTCGCATGCACCACTTCTGCTGTTCGGCCATTCGAGCGGCGGTCACTGGACACTTGCGATGCTTCGCGATTATCCGGAGAGGATACTTGCAGCCGTGACATATTCCGCTGCATGGGATCCGCAGTGGGATTATCTGCCGACAGCCGCCGGCGTCCCTCTTTTGCTGAGGCATGCCGGACAGAACGATGCTCCGGATTGCCTGTGCGAGGCGACGGCGGTCCATACCTTTGCGAAGATGCGTGCGATGGACGCTTATGCTGCAATCGCATATAATCCTGGCCAGAACCACAACCTCGCCTATATGCGCCACATGTCGATACCCTTTTTTGAGGCTGCCCTGAAACAACGTCTCCCGGCAAAAGGCTCAACGGGAATGCGGGACATCGATCCCTCGGCTGCATGGCTGGGTAACCCCGAAACATTCGAGCTGGTCAAAGAAAGCGAATACAAGGGCGATGACAAGTCTGCCTGGTGCCGCCTTGCAGATGAGGATGTCGCAAAGGCATGGAAGGAGTACGTAATGACAAACGATGTTGTAGACACTACACCGCCTCCGGCACCGTACAATCTGGTAGCAGACAAGACAGCCGACAATATGTACCAATTTGCCTGGCGTGCGGATGCGGATGTTGAGTCCGGTATTGCCAAATTCATAATCTACCTTGACGGCAAACAAATCGGCAGGATCCCCGATTCCGGAAATTACCAGAATTTTGACACCAATGGTGACAATACATATCCTATGGATCCTCCCGCTATGACATTTACAGTCAATGTGACTGGCGGCAGCCACGTGCTGGGGGTAGAGACCGTTAACCAGTCCGGCCTCGTTTCCGAGAGGGCTGAATTAAAGGTGAATTAGTTTCTGGGATAAAAAGGTGTACCTTTGCGGTATGAAGAAGATCCTTTTTACCGCTTTGATGACCGTCATATTACTGGCGGGTTTATCTTTTACAGTATCTGCCCAGGAGGAGATCAAACCGTATATTCCGGAGAAGGAGATGCCCGACGTGGTGCAGTGTATTCCGGCACCGCCAGAGGACCCGAGTACCGGATTTGATTATGATATCCTCCGTTATATGTGGGGCAAGCAGCAGCGCAAAGATTCAGTACGTCTGGCGATGGCTGTAAGGGATGCCGTGTGGAATATGGACACCACGCTGGCTATTTTGGGAGTGCCGTTCGGGATGGAGATTTCAAAGACCTCGACTCCGGCCATATACGAGGTGCTGACCCGCGGAATCACCACCATAGAGAACATCCGATTCCGCCCCAAGGCGCATTATTTCCGCATCCGCCCGTTTGCATATTTTGCCGAGCCGTCCATCTTCCCGCAGGACGACGAGTGGCTTGCCACAGAAGGGTCATATCCTTCCGGCCATACTATCCGCGCCTGGGCCTGTGCCCTGCTGATGGCGCAAATCAATCCCGAAGCGGCGGAGGCGATATTTGCCAGGGCCTGGCAGAGTGGCGAAAGCCGTGTCATCTCGGGCTGCCACTGGCAGAGCGACGTGGATGCCAGCCGCCCTGTGGCGGGCATCGGCTATTCCCGTCTTCAGTCATCCGAAGAGTTCCAGCGCGACATTTTCCGCGCCCAGCAGGAGTTCCGACATCTTACAGTTCCAGCCACGAAGACAAAGTAAAACCCCTCACGTTGTCTTCGTGACGTTATTTTCTGCCTATTCCTGCGAAATCAAGCCACGAGAACAATCTCAGCACCACCACGTTGTCCTCGTGGCATTGTCCAATATTTTTATGTACCTTTGCAGGTTGTATTCAAACTGATACGAATCTGATGAAAAACTTTGTAGAAGAACTCAAGTGGAGAGGAATGATCCAGGACATTATGCCCGGGACAGAAGAAAAATTGATGGAAGGGCCCCAGGCGGCGTATGTGGGCATTGACCCTACTGCAGACAGTCTGCACATCGGTCACCTGGTGAGCGTGATGATATTGAAGCATTTCCAGAATTGCGGCCACAAGCCGTTCGCGCTGGTGGGCGGTGCCACCGGTATGATTGGCGACCCGTCTATGAAGAGCGCAGAGCGCAACCTGCTGGACGAGGCTACCCTGCAGCACAATGTGGACTGCCTCAAGGCGCAGCTGGCCCGCTTCCTGGATTTTGACAGCGACGCACCCAACAAGGCAGAGCTGGTGAACAACTATGACTGGATGAAGGACTATAGCTTCATCAACTTTATCCGCGATATCGGCAAGCACATCACCGTGAATTATATGATGGCCAAGGACAGCGTGAAAAAGCGCCTCTCCCGCGACAGCAGCGAGGGTATGTCCTTCACCGAATTCAGCTACCAGCTGATGCAGGGCTACGACTTCTACTGGCTCTGGAAGAACCGCGGCTGCATCCTTCAGCTGGGCGGCAGCGACCAGTGGGGCAACATCACCACCGGCACAGAGCTCATCCGCCGTATGGACGGAGGCGAGGCTTTTGCCCTGACCTGCCCGCTGATACGCAAGGCCGACGGCACCAAGTTCGGCAAGACCGAAAAGGGTAATGTCTGGCTGGATGCCGAGCGCACTTCGCCCTACGAGTTCTACCAGTTCTGGATGAATGTCTCCGACGAGGATGCCGAGCGCTACATCAAGATTTTCACGATGCTGGACCGCGAGACTATAGAGGCTGCTATCGCCGCCCATCGCGAGGACCCCGGCCGCCGCGAGCTGCAGAAGCTCCTGGCCAAGGAGATCACCATTATGGTGCACGGCGAGAAGGCATACGAAAATGCCGTGGCCGCATCAGAGATGCTTTTCCGCGGCAATTCTGAGGATTTGAAGAAGCTGGACGAGCGCACTTTCCGCGCCGTGTTCGGCGACGTGCCTTCTTACGACCTGGCCAAGGCCGAGCTGCCCTGCAACATCCTGGAGCTGCTGGCCGTAAAGACCGACATTATGCCCTCCAAGGGCGAGGCCCGCAAAATGGTGGCAGGCAATGGCATCTCCATCAATAAGGACAAGTTCACCGACCCCAACGGCGAAGTTACAGAGGCCGACATTGTGAACGGCCACTACATCCTGGCCCAGAAAGGCAAGAAGAATTATTACGTCATCAATATCAAGTAATTATGGAAGGTCCCGCTAGCACAAGGCAACTTAAGGTCGCGTCGCAGATCAAGCGCGATATGGCAGAAATCATCCGCAGCAAGGGAATGGCCGCCTTCGACGGCGCCCTGGTGTCGGTTAGCGGGGTCAAGATAAGCCCCGATCTGTCGCAGGCCAAGATTTATGTGAGCATTTTCCCCTCGTCCAAGAGTGAGACGGTGATGGAGATAATAGGCGACCAGACCCGCGCCCTGCGTGGTGAGCTGGGCCGCCGCGTGGGCAAGCAGCTGCGCATTGTGCCGGAGCTGCAGTTTTACCTGGACGACAGCCTCGACTACGTAGAGCACATAGAAGAGTTACTCAAAAAGTAATTGAACCCGACTTTCTTCATAGCGCGGCGCTACCTGTTTGCCAAGAAGTCGCATAATGTGATAAACATAATATCCATTATTTCCGCGGCCGGCATCGCTGTGGGCTGCGCAGCACTGGTCATAATCCTCTCTATCTACAACGGCTTTGACGACCTTCTGAAGGGGATGTTCAACAGTTACACACCCGATCTGGTGGTGACTCCCAAAACCGACAAGGTCTTCACTCCCGACAGCGCTGCGCTGGACGCCCTGAGCGCCAGGGAAGAGGTCTCTTCTGTGAGCGAGATTCTGGAAGAGACAGTATTTCTCAAATATGGCGACAAAGAGGCCATAGTCACCGCCCGCGGCGTGGATTCGGAGTACCAGAATGTCACCGGCCTGGCCCAGTATGTGGTGCAGGGCAGTTTTGACCTGAAGGACGGCGAGATTAACCAGATGGTGCTGGGGAGCTCCATAGCGCAGGATTTGCGGCTGAACACCACCTTCCTGACGCCGTTGGAGGTCTATTTCCCCTCCCGCACCGCCAAGGTGTCGCTGGCCGACCCCACCGCCTCGCTGCGCAAGGTGAATCTTTTCCCCGTGGGCATCATCGCCCTGGAGAAGAACTTTGACGAACAGTATGTGTATATGCCCATAGAGGCTCTGCGCCAGGTTCTGGAGCGCACCACCGAGGTGTCGATGCTGGAGATCCGCATCAAGCCGGAGGCCCTGGGCGCCACCGGTGCCGTTTCTTCGCGGCTGCACAGCGAGATTGCCAAGCTGTTCGGCGACGACTGCCAGGTGCGCAACAAGTTCCAGCAGAACGAGTCGCTATATAAAATGATGACCTACGAGAAGCTGGCCATCTATCTTATTCTGCTGTTCGTGGTGCTGATAATCTCCTGCAATGTGTTCGGCTCGCTCTCTATGCTGATAATTGAAAAGCAGGACGATATAGAGATACTCCGGTCTATGGGTGCCGACACGCGCACCATCAACCGCATTTTCACCACCGAAGGGTGGATGATATCCCTGCTGGGGGCCGCGGCGGGCATTGTGCTGGGTGTTCTGGTGTGCCTGGCACAGCAGTATCTCCATCTGGTGCGCCTGCCCGGCAACTTTATTGTCTCTTACTATCCGGTACGGCTGCAACTGCTTGATATTCTTGTAGTTTTCGTTTCTGTGGCAGCCATCGGCTACCTTATGTCGCACTTTGTGAAAGCGGTGCGCATAAAAAAAGCCTAGGAAAAGGTTTACAACGGCGGCTTTTTTATACTACCTTAGCCGCGTAAATAACAATTTAAAACTATGGCAGCAAAAATCGATTGGAACAATCTGGGCTTTGACTATATCAAGACCAACGCCAACATCCGTTGCCGTTTCGACGGCAAAAAGTGGAGTCAGCCGGAAATCACAAAAGACGAATATATCCATATGCATATGGCCACTATGGGCCTGCACTATGGCATTATGGCTTTCGAAGGGCTAAAGGCCTTTCGCGGTGTGGACGGCAAGGTGCGCCTGTTCAGGCCTGCCGACAACGCCCGCCGTTTCCAGAGCTCAGCCTACAAGCTATGCCTGGAGCCGATGCCTACCGACGTCTTTGTGGCATCTTGCGTGGAGTTGGTGCGCCAGAACATCGATTTTGTGCCGCCGTACGAGTCGGGCGCTTCGCTGTATCTGCGTCCGCTGATGTACGGAAGCCAGGTGGCCATTGGCGTGCACCGCTGCCCCGAGGTGGACATCGTGTTCTTCGCTTCGCCCGTAGGCCCCTATTTCAAGGGCGGAATGCACCTGATCAAGGTTGTGATTGACCGTATGCAGGACCGCGCCGCACCGCGCGGCACCGGCGACATCAAGGCGGGCGGCAACTACGCCTCCAGTCTGCTCTCCGGCGAGAAAGCCCACGAGATGGGTTATGACAACGTGATGTATCTGGATGCCGCCCAGCACCGCTTCATAGAGGAGTGCGGCGCCGCCAACTTCTTCGGCATCAAGAACAACACCTATGTCACACCCGCATCGCCGTCCATCTTGCCGTCAGTGACCAACGACAGCCTGCGCACCCTCGCCACCGATATGGGTATGAATGTAGAGCAGCGCCCCGTCACGGTAGAGGAACTCAAGACCTTTGACGAGGCCGGCGCCTGCGGTACCGCCGCCGTGATTTCGCCTATCGGCAGCATCTACGACATCGACACTCAGGAATACATCGACTACGGCAAGCAGGTAGGCCCGGTATGTATGAGCCTCTACAACGCCCT
>JAEETP010000102.1 GCA_016290415.1 Bacteroidales bacterium | reverse complement strand
CGGCTTCTGCATCAAAAACAGCAGCATTGCATTCTACAACAATCACGCGGTGGAGGTTGTGCTGACATTTGCAATGCTGGCCTCAGGCATCAACTTTGGCATTCTTTTCCTGACGTTTGTGCGGGGCAGCCAGAAAAATCTGTTCAAGTCGGAGCCGATACGCGTGTTCCTGATTCTGGTGGCCGGAGCAATGGTTGTGGTGGCTGTAGATCTTATGGTGCAGGGTAACTACACTAACAAATGGGAGGCAGTGCTGGATGCGGCTTTCCAGGTGGCATCCATATCCACGACTACTGGTTTTGCCACAGAGGACACCACCACCTGGCCGCCGTTGACCATAGCCATTCTGCTGGTCTGCTCGCTGATATGCGGCTGCTCCGGCTCCACCTCCGGCGGCATCAAGATAGACCGTCTGGTGCTGGCCATCAAAGGCATTCAGGTCAAAATCGGACGCGGAATCCATCCGAACATTGTTCAGACGGTGCGCGTGGACAAAATAGTAAGGCCATACGAGCAGGTCACAGATGCCTTAGTGTACATATGCTGCTACCTGATAGTCATTATGATTTGCGGCGCTATCAACATCGCTTTCGGTCTTGACCTGGCTTCCGGCCTAAGCGCCTCAATTGCCTGTATGGGAAATGTAGGGCCAGGCTTTGGCGAGGTTGGATCTATGGCAAATTATGCCGATGTTCCGGGGTTTGTCAAGATAACAAGTATGATAGAGATGATAATCGGGCGACTGGAGATTTTCCCGGTCCTTTATCTTGTGAGGTCGTTTAGCAGCAGGTCATAATTTCTCTAAAAAACTTTTTGAAAGTATGGTTTGTCTTAGTAACTTTGGAAGACAAACTGTACCAAAGTGAAAATTCTATCAAACCTACTCAGGAGGCGGTTTTTAGTAGTCACGGCCGCCCTCTCGATAGCCGCACTGGCCTTTTCTGCAAGGGCCGGCGCGCAGGAAAAGGAACCCTACAGGCCTGAAGTGGTATTCAAGGTGAACACCGTCACCCTTCCGCTGCTTGTAGCCAACGTTGGGGTCGAAGTGAGTCCTGTAAGTCATTTCTCAATAAGCCTGCCGGCATATTACACGGCACTTGACTGGTTTTCCGAGACCGTGAAGTTCCGTGTGCTGGGTGTTCAGCCCGAGCTTCGCTACTGGCTTAACAAGAATCTGCAGGGGCTTTTCTTCAACGCCCACGCCACCTTTGCCTATTACAACATTGCCTTTGGCGGCAGCTACCGCTATCAGGACCACGCCTGCAAGACCCCCACTTTCGGTGGCGGTATCGGCATCGGCTACAAGGTTCCGCTGAGCAACAAGGAGACTCCGTGGGGCATCGAATTCGGCATTGGCGGCGGCGTGCTTCCGCTCTACTATGACTACTATTTCAACATTCGTAACGGCCGTCTTGCCGGCGAGGACACCCACACCTACTTTGGCGTGGACCAGGCCTTCGTATCGTTTACCTACAGCTTGGGCGGCGCTAAAAAGCAGGCGAAATGATGAGAAGTAAGTTATTATTTATATTATGCCTCCTGGGCCTGACGGTTGCAGGATGCAACATTCACGAAGTGCCCGATAGCGGCCAGGCTGCCGCAGTGGCCCTATCGCTTGAAATCAATCTGGACGAGGATATGCCTCAATATGCCAGCATCGCCTATTCCACCAAGGCTGCGGCCCCGCAGGCAAGATATATCCTTCGCTTCTTCCCTATTGTAAACGGAAATGTGGTTTACGACGCACCGTTTGAGTTTGTCGGCACAGAAGACGACCTCATTAGCCGCCGTTATGTGCTGGACGTGCCGCCAATGAACTATCGCCTGGAGGCCTGGGCCGACTGGGTGCAAGGCGACAACGTATTCTACAATGCCGCCGACTTTGGCGCGATTGCCGTCAATACCAAGCCCTACACCGGGGCTTCGCCTTTGCGCGACGCATTCTGTGGCGCCAAGGACATTGACCTCTCGGGCTACACAAGCAACCATAGCATAGCTACAGCGTCCATAACCCTCCATCGACCCAACGCCAGGTTCAACTTTATATCTACCGACAGGGAGGAATTCCTGGATTACTGGGCATCACAGGTCGCTATGAACAACGGCACCACGGTTAAGGATCCCGACGCAATAGATTTGTCCAAGATAAAGGTTGTGGTGACTTATCCTCAATATATGCCAAGCACGTATGACCTGCGCGAAGAGGAAGTGACCGACTCCGCCACGGGCGTCAGCTTTGAGACCGGCATCACAACGCTTAAAGACGGCAGCCTGCTGGTTGCCTGGGACTATGTGCTGGCATCGGGCGACGAGCCAAGCGTGATTGTATCGCTGGCCTTCTATGATGAAGATGGCACCCTAATCAACCGGATTGACGGTGTGCAGGTGCCTCTTTCGCCCGGCCTGGTCACCACCATCACCGGCAAGCTGCTCACCAGCAACTTCAGCAGCGGCATCCGCATCGATCCCACATTTGACGGTGAATACGAAGTACACATTTAATCGCGTAATGATATGAAACAGTCAAGATTTTTACTACTCATTTGCGCGATTGCGCTGCTGCTTCCCTCCTGCGCCAAGGAGAATCTCCCGGGGCAGGAAGTAAGCGCTACTTTCTCCGTTGATATGCCCCAGACCAAGGCGCTGAGCGACGGCGCCCTGGCCACGGAACTGGTTGTCCGGGTATATGACGCCGGGCAGAATTTCCTCTTTGAGCAGAAGGCCAAAAAAGAGTCCGGCGGCTGGAATGTAGAGCTCAAACTGGTTCCGGGCACCTACTCCTTCTCTTTCTGGGCGCAATCAGAAGATGCTGACGCTTTCAGTTTCGACGGTCAGTATATGAGCCTCTCCTACAACCTGATGGATATGAATTCCGACACCGAGGATGCCTTCTGGGCTGCAGTAGCCAATAAGGAAGTCTCTGCTCCGTTTAACCAGAGAGTCACTCTCAAGCGCCCGTTCGCCTTTGTCCAGATTGTAACAAACAGTTTCATCAACGAGCCTCTGGACGGCGCCAATTCTTCACTGACCATAACCGGCGAGATGTGCACCAGGATGAATCTCATCACCGGCCACACCGACGAAGCAACACGTAAGGCCATCTTCAATGCCGCGCCGCTCACCGAATATACACACGGCCGTATGACCATTGCGGCTTATGCCTATGTACTGGTTCCCGATGACGGCGTTCCTGCCGCCACTGTGGACTACAATATCACGCTTAAAGACGGACGCACGGTAGAAGGCAGCGTGGCCAACGTGCCCCTCAACGCAAACTACAGAACAACCCTCAGAGACAATTAATATTACCAATTAGTTAATATGAAAAGGTTTTTATTACTATTCTCCTTCGTCGCAGCTCTGCTCACAGCAAGTTGCAGCAAGCCCGAGCCGCAGAAATTTGAAAACGGCATCACGGCTACCTTTAACGTTACCCTCCCCGGTGAGATTGCCACCAAAGCCATCAGCGACGGCAATCAGGCCACAGAACTCCTGTTCAGGGTATTCGACTCCGAGAACCGCCTCCTCTCCGATCTGAACCAGACAGTCCAGGTTTCAGGCAAGAGGGCTACAGTCACTGCCAAGTTGGTGCGCGGAGTCAAATACCAGTTTGTTTTCTGGGCACAGAAACCCGGTCAGTTCGCCATCAGCGATGCAAACCTGACGATTCCTGCGAACAAGCTCTCCACTATGATGAACAACGACGCCTTTGATGCATTCTACGCTTTCAAGGCAGTTGATCCCAAGCAGGAAGATTTCTCTGCCGATGTCACGCTCTACCGCCCGTTCGCACAGATTAACGTGGGCGCCAGCGCAGCGGACATTGCAGTAGCACAGGACAATAAAGTAGATGTGGCAGGCAATCTCAAGACCTTCTATACAATCAAGGGCGTAAAGAACACCCTTAACCTGCTCACCGGCGCCGTTTCTGGTTCTGAGAATGTTACTTACACCGCAGCCACAGCACCAACCGACAATATCACCGCAACCGATGGCAGCGCTTACCGCCGCATCGCTATGGTATATGTTCTGGCAGCTCCCCAGTCTGCTACAGTGCCCGTAACAGTCAACGTTCAGAGCAAGCAGAACGGCAGCGTGAATGTCAATTTCAGCCGCGAGGTTCCCAACGTTCCGGTACGCCGCAACCACCGCACAAATATCGTGGGTGAGATATTCTCTCTGCAGGGCACATTCAACGTGTTGGTTGACTCCAACTTTGACCGTCCCGACACCGAGGTTCAGATTGATGTTCCCGCTCCCACTCCAACAAAGTACACTGTCACCATCCAGAGCAATATTCCCAATGGAAGCGTGGCTCTTACCTCCGAATCAAACGAGTTTGAAGAGGGCGAGACCGTGACCCTGACCGCTACTCCCAACGAGAACTACGAGCTCTCTTATCTCGCCTACACTCCCGACCAAGGTGGCGTTGCTACCGAGATCAACCTCAAGACCCTTCAGTTCCCGATGCCTGCATCCAACGTGAATGTGACCGCCCGATTCAGCTATGTTGAACCCGGCCCCACTCCAGGTGGCGAGGGCAGCGGCACAGCCGATGATCCTTATACCGTAGCTGGCGTCAGGGCATTTATCGACGGTCTGGGCGCAGCCGGCACAGTAAGCGAGAATCCAGTATATGTTAAGGGTGTCGTTTCCAGAATTGCCAGTGCTCCTTCTACCCAGTTCACCAACGCTTCGTTCTATATGACCGACCCTAACGGAACTGACGAATTTGAAGCATTCCGCATCAACTTCTTTAACGATGCGCCTTGGACTATAGATGATCCTATGGTAGCAGTTGGCGACGAGGTTGTCGTATTCGGAAAGGTTACGCTCTATTCATCAAATAACACTAACACCTACGAGACATACCAGAAGAAGGATGTGTACAACGGCTACTTAATTTCCATCAACGGTATGCAAAATGTGATGGCCAAGCCCACCATCACCGCTAAGGATGCCTCAGGTGCTACCACCACGGTTATCCCCGCAAACGGCTTTCTTACTGTAAATATTTATGCAGCCAAGAGCGCTGATATCCGCTACACTACTGACGGCAGTACTCCTACCAAAAATTCCACTCAGTTCACCTCTGACTTCACGGTATCAGACGCTTGCACCGTCAAGGCTATTGCCTTTGCTGACGGTTCACTGCCCAGTGCAGTTGCTTCCCTTACCCTTACCAAAGAAAGCGGTCCCACTCCCGGTGGTGAAGGCAGCGGCACAGCCGATGATCCTTATACTGTGGCAGGTGTAAGAGCATACATCGACGGCCTGGGCGGACAGGATAGCGCAGACGAGGTCTATGTTAAGGGTGTAGTTTCAAATATAGTGAACCAATTCTCGGCAGATTTTGGGAATGCCACATTTGATATCACAGATCCCAATGGCAGCGATTTCTTCGAGTGTTATAGGGTATTGTTCTTCAATGGCGAAAAGTGGGTTAAAGGTAATCCTACTTTGGCAATAGGTGATGAAGTTGTTATCTGCAGCAAGGTTACATACTATGCATCTAAACAGCTTTACGAAACGGTATTCGTAAGCAACCCTGCTTATAACGGACACCTTGTTTCATTGAACGGAAAGAGTGCTTTTATGACAGCCCCTACAATCTCTGCAACTAACGCTTCTGGCGCTCCCGCTACTGAGATCCCTGCTGCTGCCGGTTCTTATCTTAAGATAACTATCTCGGGGGAAAACGTCCATTACACCATCGACGGTAGCGACCCTACAGAAAACTCTCCTACTTACAGCGCTCCGTTTAATGTTACCGAAGCCTGCACAATTAAGGCCATCTCTGCCGGCAATGCTTCTACCCTCTCCAGCGCAGTCGTAAGCATAGTTATCACTAAGGCCTCATCAGGCGGTGACACACCTGGTGACGCACTTACTATCACACTTGATAAGGCTGCATTTGAAGCTGTATCTAACTTCCCTAAGGCCACAGGTACTACAAAAGGCACATATACAATTGCTGGTTACTCATTCTCATTCAATGCGTCTACAGCATTCTATTGGAATTCTTCATCAAACTTCTTAATGCTTGGTAAAGCAAATTCATACATTCTCACACCCGCTATCTCAGGCAAGAAACTCACCAAGATAGAATTCAAGACAGGTGGAAATGCTTCTGAAAATGTCATCGTAGATGTATTTGATGCTAATGGAACCAATTCACTTGGTGTAAACTCAGAAAAACTCAAGAAGGGTACAGTGTACACTTGGCCTATTAATGGTTCTACAAACACATCGTATCAAATTAGAGTGACAAATGCCTACAACGCACAGTTCCAGTATCTGAAACTCACATTCGAATAGAATTTTATTCTTTGACAAAAAGCACCGCCTCATCACGAAGCGGTGCTTTTTTTATGCCATCACTTACTCTACTTCAGGAGTTTGGAAACTTCTTTCCGGGCTTTTTCAAGTTTTTTGCAGAACTCTTTGTCGGCGTGCAAGCGGGCAATCATAGCGGCGCCCATAATACGGCCGGCATCAACATCGCTCTGGAAATGCACCCCGCAAATCACGCGGCTCTGGCCAAATTCATAGCCATACTTAAGCAACTCGTTCTGGCGGCCTGGATTGAGTTCTGTGAGCAGAAGGGCCACTGCCCAGCCATAGGCAGCGTGTCCCGAAGGATACGACCCGTCGTTCCGCAGATATGCCTCATCGTCGGGAGTCAGCGATGGTTCATTGAAAAGCATAAACGGGCGAACCCGCATATAATGCTTCTTTGCGGTAGTAGTTGCCCCGCAATTGAGCAAACCAGCCAGAAGGTGTGCCAGATTGGGCGTGGTGGCACGCGACATCACAACTCCCATAGCAGGCGAGAAATTGGCCAGTAGGTGGTCTATATCCAGCAGGGCATCTTCTTTTGCCTGCTCTCCCCGCGGAGTGTTGCGCTGCAGCTTGCCCCAGAGAAACTGCGAATAGTCATAAGCAAATACTGCGTC
>JAEETP010000017.1 GCA_016290415.1 Bacteroidales bacterium | reverse complement strand
GGCCGTCTGCGCCCTTGTTAAAGCGGTCGGCATAGGCCAGCACCGCATCGGTGTCGGCGGCAATCTGCACCATCCGGTGCAGGCCGTGGTGCACCCAGGCCAGCCGCGTGGGCTTATTGTAAATCAGCGTGTACTCACCTTTGGCATTAGCGGCAATCCATTTAACCGCGTCGGTGGAGCGCAGCTCCTCGCGGCAGAACACCTCCCCCACCAGCGGATTCGCCTTAAGCTCCTGCACCGTGGACTTGTCTGCCGTTGCAATAAAACAAGAAATTCTGGTCATTCTTCTTCACGTTTGTCCACGTGAAGATACAAAAAGTTTTTGAGTGCATTTGCGGGAAAGAAAAACAAAAAGAGGTTGCCCGAAGGCAACCTCTTGATGATATTAAGAGTAATCTATTAATTCGAACCGGGTTGTACAATAGTCACTATGTAAGTTGACTGGTGTGAAGAATCCGTAGGATCTGTCCAAGTAATTGTTATTGTACCTGTACGGGTATTTGACGGGTTAAACAGGCCACCCGAGTTGGCAGCGATATCAAACACTAACGAATGTTCGGTTATGAAACTAACGCCACCACCAGTATGTCTGCTAATCCAATTTGCACTTGTGGTCACTGATATATGGGAATTCTGCAGCGTGGGATTTGAAATGTACGGGAGATACAATGTCATAGCGCCGTAAGAGTCCATATCGTAGTGATCGTTCAGAACCACAAAGTAGCGAGTTGCAGGATGCTGGATAACAGGGAGATAATACTTCTTGGTGCTATTGTCAGCAAATGTTGCTGTAACGGTAACAACACCTACGCGAGATTTCTCGGAGTCATTTTGCTTAATTTTGACATCGAAGTTTGCCTTATTGTTACTTATTGCAGACTCATTCGCAACGGTAATCCAATCGGCATCTTTGGTGACAGTATAAGAAACCGCGTCAGTATTGAAAGGAACGTTTACGGTTGTTGCAGGAGACTCAACTTCTACTGCACCAAGGTTGCACTCAATGTAGCTGGGAGTCGGTGTAGGTTCGGGTTTGCCGAGCTGAATAACTGTAACCGTTTTTGTTGTAACACCAGCACCTCCACCCAGTGTTGAAACAAGTACAAATTGTGTAGAACGTTGTGTGGTTTCAGGGTTTGCCTCAGTTTGGATCCTTACATCTGTACCAGTTATCGTTACAGTACACCAACTTGCGGGGGTACTTTGAAGAGACAACGTGCCATTAGTATTTGCATAAGTGGAAACTGTTACTTTACCTGACGGGACGAAGTATTGCAGAGGCATATCAAGATAGGGTAAATCATCTTTCTGACGTTTAACAGTAACTGTCTTGGTCTCGGTCAAAGGACTACCACTCTGATATGTTGCCTTTACTGAAATATTAACCTGTTTATCTGAAGTATAATACTTGTCAGCCACGGGTTTGAATGTAATGATCCAATTGTCACCTTCCTGTGAAATCAACGGAGATGATAACCAATCACAGCTTGTAGGCACAGTTGCTTCAAGGTTAATAGCATTGGTGTGTACAGGGAACGAAATAGTCGTCTCCTGATCAATTACAACCTCGGAACTTATTGCAAAGTAGTTGGGATCTTCGGAGCCATAAGCCTGCTTAACGATAACTTCGGCAGATTTATCGCCCTTGGAAACTTTTATCTTACCTGTACGTGCAGCACCTGTCTCATTATCAGCAGTCTTGACAGAGAATTTTGCATCACTGGAGGTCGGGATTGTAATCCAAGCTGCGCCTTCGGTCACTTCAAATGTCAAACCTGTCAGATTGGTGAATACAGGAACCTCTGTTACTGCAGCATCAATCTGCTTCCTATAGACAACTTCCTGAACATACAGATACTTTTCAGCAGCCGGTGACTGGATCACTTTGATTTCAATATCAGCGGTCTCGCCATCAGCAGCATAGGTTGCAGTAACAGTAACCGTAGCTTCCCTTGACTCTAAAGCTGTATTTTCAGTAGGGGTAACCAGCAAGACAGCATCTTCGTAAGGTTCTACAGTCAGCCAACTGCTTGCCTCTGAAGGAACAGTTACAGACAATTCATCCTTGAGAGCGTCTGTATTGAGGGTCATGAGCATGCCACCAGTGTGGTCGTTGTCAATAATGAACTCCTTGGGACCATTGAGGTAGTGAATCAGGGCCTCAGGAGCCAGCTGAGTTACGTTCATGGTCTTTGACTCAGTTGTGCCGTCTGCATAGGTAGCTGTAACGGTAACAACCGCGGTACGCTCTGCTCCGGTGTTAGCCTCAGCTGCGAGTTTCACACTACCCTTGGTAGCGGTCAACCAAGTTGCAGCAGCATCGGCCTCAACTGTGTAGTTTGTTGCATTGGTGAATACATTGACTGTCTCTTCAGATGCCTCTGCGGGGAGAGTTACATCGTCAACAGCAAGGAAGAGGTAGTTCTCGGCTGTGGGAACTGGAGTACTTTCTTCATCCTTAGGGAGCTGGATAACGTTGATAACCTTTTCTGCCTTTGTACCGTCTGCAAACGTGGCGTTGATGGTTACGACGCCTCTACGAGGCTCACCAGTCTCGTTCTCGGTGATCTTAACCTTGACGTCTCTTGTATTATTATCAGCATCGGTGACAATAGAGGCATACAGCCAGTTGGGGTTGGAAGAGCGAGCAATTACCTTGGTCGCATTGTCAAAGATAGGAAGTCTGTCTTCAACCTCAAAGTAAGGAACAATCCAATTGCTTATGTAAACATCAAGGATGTTCTCTGTAGGAGACTGAGTGATTGTAGCAGTATCTGAATGGAGCTTGTTGGCGCTATCCAGCCAGTCAATCCTGATGACGCCTTCGCGGACATCGCCGGTGGTATTGGCTGTCAGTTTAACCTTGAACTTGGCAATCGGATCACCGGAAACGTCGGGAGTTGCAACAGCAATCCAGTCTTCATTTTCAGATGCACTGATGTTCTCAACTGTAACGCCAGTGGAACCATAAGCAGCAACGTATACATATTGCTCTGCACTGCTTGCGGCAATAGTGGGATCAAGCACCTTGAACTCAACATCAGCAGCTGCAGCTGCAGGCTGGAAGACGGTGATGACTGCAATCAGGTTGTCATCAGAAAGAATCTGTATCGAGCTCTCACGGTCACGGCCTGTGTTGTTGGGTTCAGCCTTGATGGTTACAAAGCCCCAGTCAGGTGCTATACCCCATGTTGCAACGGAGTTTGCAAGCCAGGATGCAGTACCCATACCGATTGCGATCTTGCCACTGTAGTTGAACTGTACTATCTGCTCGTCACCAGCGGGATCAACTGCGATGTAGCTGAGAGCCGGTGTGAGAGTTGCACCTCCCTGGATCACGGTAACTTCAGCCGTCTGGGTTGCACCCTTGGCGTCGATATAGGTAACCTTGACAGTAGCTGTGCGCTCTTCTGCAGAATTGTTCTTGGCGGCAGTGAATTTACCAGTAACCATCTTATCACTAATGGTCTTTTCACCGGCAGTAAGCCAGGAAGCGCTGGGTACCATTGCGATATCTTCAACTGCATCTACATCGCTGCCGTAAGCAATGATTTCGAATTCCTGCTCGTCTTTGCTCATCTGAACAGTCTCGGGAGTGAGCACTGCGAATACAGGTTCAGTCTCAACCTGTGCGGGCTGGAATACATTGATGACAGCAATAATGTTGTCGTCAGAGAGAATCTGTACAGAGCTCAGACGGTCGAGGCCGGTCTCGTTAGGTTCAGCCTTGATGGTTACAAAGCCCCACATACCGGGGAGGTAAGGTGTTGCAACGGTGTTTGCAAGCCAAGGTGCAGTACCCATACCGATTGCGATCTCGCCGGTGTAGTTGAACTGAACAATCTGCTCTTCACCTGCAGGGTCAACTACGATGTAGTCGATAGCAGGAGTGAGAGAACCGCCGTTTTGGATAACGGTGACAGTCTTCTCGTGATTCTGACCCTTCTCGTCAATGTAAGAAACCTTGACAGTAGCGGTGCGGGAATCTGCGGAATTGTTCTTGGCAGCCTTCATCTTGGCTGTCCAGTTAGTCTGATCAGCAACGGTAACATCACCGTCCTTGGTGAGCCAAGCAGCATCGCTGGCTACCACTACAGACTCTGCATTTACGTTTGCATAGCCCTCGATAGCAACTTCCTGCTCTTTGTTGTCGATGTAGATAACATCTCCAGAGCGAACAGCGAAGTAGGTATCCTTAGCAGGCTGGAATACGGTGATGATCTTGCTCTCACTGCCGTTGGAAACGGTGATGTAAGCGGTGCGATCTTTACCGGTAGTGTTCGCGGCTGCAACAATCTTCAGAGTTTGAGGATCGGTATTGTTGGCAATAGTTGCCTCAGTAATCCACTCTGCAGAAGGAATTGCGGTCAGAGCATCCTCGGTTTCGAAGGTCAGAACCACAGTCTCGCCCAGTGCATCTACAGTGATGAAGTCAACAAGTGCCTCAAGCTCGCCACCGTCGGTAGCTGCCTGATTTACAACGATTGTCTTCTGAACGGTGTCGCCCTTCTCGTCGAAGAAGGTAACGATGATTTCGCCCTGGCGGCGTTCACCGGTGGTGTTTTCGGCAACGGTGAACACAGCATTTACGATCTGATCAGTAGCTTCAGGTTCAGTCTTAACGGTGATCCAAGGAGCGTTGGAGATCATAGTGACCTTATCGGCGTTGACGCTTGCGTATGCAGAAACGGTGATGTCGCTTGCAACCTTGGTCACAAGAACGTTCTCACCGCTGAGGATTGCGAAGTATGTATCAGCTGCGGGCTGGAATACCATAATCTTCTTCTCCAGAGTCTGACCCTTGTCGGTCTCAGTGATGAGGGTAAGACTTGCGTGACGATCTTTACCGGTGGTGTTAGCAGCTGCATAAAGCTCAACGGTAGCGATATCGAAGTTCTCGTCAACATCTACCTTAGATGTGAGCCAGTTCTCAGATGCAACAGCACGGAGAGTCTTGACATTGGTAATGACAGGGATCTTGATGGTATCATCAACGGGCAGTACACTTACTCTGTCAGACAGGCCGTCAAGTACATTGTATGTACCGGCCTGGGTTACAGTGAAGCTGTCGGTGTAAGGCTCGCCGCCTGCCCTCTCGATGGTAACGGTAACGGTAGCGGTACGAGGCTCTGCAGTGGTGTTCTCCTGAACTGCGATACCGATCATACCGCTTTCGAGGTTAAACTCGGTTACTTCCAGCCAGAGAGCACTGCAGTCCCAGTCGGAATTGGTAATGTCGCCGGCTGCGAATACAACAACGTGGAAGTTCTGCTGCTCTTTGCTGACAACGAAGTTATCCATTGGTATATCGAGGTAAGTGTCAGCTGCCAGCTGGATAACCTGTACGCGTTTCTCTACGCGGGTCTCGTTCTCAGCACCAGTGAAGATGATGATGGTAGCCTCACGCTGCAGACCGGTATCGTTGTCGTCAACATCCCAGTTGACGGTTTCATCACCTTCGCCGTCATAGTCAACAGGTTCAAGCCAATCCATTGACCAGTCAAGATCCCAAGTACCGGAGGTAACAACCTGAGTCCAGAAGCTTGCATTGTGTGCAGGAAGGACAACCTTCTCGGGAGATACCATCAGGGTTGCATTCAGAGGATTCTGGTGGATGGTAATGATGTGAGTGAGTTTCTCGCCCTTGTCGGTAACGGTGGTGAGGGTTACGTATGCGGTACGTGCCTCAGCGTCCTCGTTCTTGCTGATGCCGATTACAATCTCCTGAGGATCAACGTCCTGGTTGGGGGTACCGTAAAGAACCTTGCACCAGCCGCTCTGCATTGCACTTACAGAAACGCCGACCTCGGTATTGCCATAGAACGGGAGTACCACTTCTTCACCCCAAGGTGAAGCCTCATAGTAGTCTACGTATACATCAAGGATGTTGATGGTAGGAGCCTGGGTAACGATGAAGGTATCGCTGATAGGCTCGCCGGCCTTGAGCTGCAGGGTTACAGTAACGACTGCGGTACGAGGCTCAGCAGTGGTGTTCTCTGCGATTGCGAAGTTGAGGGTCTTGTCGTCACCGCCGGTGTACTGGATCCAGTCTTCGCTGCAGTTAACCTGCATATCAGTGAAGTCACCAGCTGCATAGTAGCCGACAGCGAGTGTCTGCTGTTCTTTAGTTACTGCGTATGCAGCGATAGGTATTTCAATATAGGTGTCGCGAGCGAGCTGGATTACATTAACAACCTGCTCTTCACGTTCGTTGTTCTCGGGACCGGTAGCAACGGTGATTTGTGCGCGACGGTCGTAGCCAGTAGTGTTTTCAGCAGCAGTCCAGTTGATAACTGCGTCGCCAAAACCTGCAGCTTCAGTGGATACACCACCTTCTACAGGGTTGGTGAGCCAGTTGCTGGAGTTGGTTGCCCACCAAGTACCGGTGGTATTGATGGTCATTGCAAACTCTGTTTCGGTTGCAGGGATTACAACCTCCTTGGGAGTTACGCTCAGTGCTGCATAGAGAGCTGCCTGACGGATGGTGATCACCTTGGTGATCTTCTCACCTGCGTCATTAACGGTAGCGATGGTAACGAATGCAACGCGTGCTTCGCCGGTGCGGTTAGGATCAACCTCGATCTTGATGATCTTCTGAGGATCGCTGTAGCTGCAGCATTCTGCAGTGTAGCTGTCCTCGTCAACACCAACGGATACGTGGCACCACTCTTCGCTTGAAGAAACGCTTACAGGAGTGTTAGCGTAGTAAGGGAGAGCAACTTCGTCGCCACGGGCCATTACATCGATAACGTCTACGAATACGTCAAGGATGTTAACGGTAGGAGACTGAGTGAAGGTAACGGGGATTGCGATAGGATCACCGAATACAGGGGTGCAGGTGATGGTAACAACACCGGTGCGAACCTCTGCAGTCTTGTTTTCCTGAACGGCTACGTTAACAAAGCCGTCTTCCATATCGCCAACTCTGAGCCAATCTACGTTGGAAGAAGCCACAACGCTCTCTTCGTTGCCGGAAGTTATGAAGGTAACCTTTGCAGGGCCACCCCACTTGTCGAACAGGAATGAGCGGACGGGAACTTCAAAGTAGAACTGCTCGGGACGCTGGGTAACAGTGATGGTAGCGCTCTCGCGCTGGCTGTTTTCAGCACCTGTCTGGATAGTGATGACTGCTACGCGTACCTGGCCGGTCTTGTTCTCGGCAACATTTACGTTAAGCATATAGTCACCGGTGCCCTCAGTCTTGTCGATGGTCAACCAGTCGCTGTCGCTGCTTGCAGTCCAGCTGTTGTTGGTAAGAATGCTTGCTACAAAGTTCTGAGCAATAGCATAGAGATTCTTCTCTGCGGGAGATACAACCAGAGTTGAGTAAGCAGCACCCTGACGGATGATGGTGGTCTTGGAGATAATCTCACCCTTCTCAGAGTCGGTGGTAACTGTTACGACAGCTACGCGAGGAACAGCGGTCTCGTTCTTTTCAACGGTGATGACGAGATTCTGACCGTCAGCCACTACGTTGCACCAAGGCTCACTGCTGCGAGCGGAAACAGGAGTATTACTATAAATAGGTATACGGAAGGTTTCACCTACCCACTCTACTGCATACTCGTCTGCGAGTACATCCAGAATGTTGATGGTGGGAGCCTGAGCCACGCGTACCTGACGGATGATAGGATCACCGGCCTGGCCGTGGGTGATGAAGGAGATGACGCCTTCGCGTGCGATTGCAGTGGTGTTTTCTGCTACCTTAACAGTAGCAACGCCGTCTGCCACGCTTTCTACGGTCATCCACTTGGAGCTTGAAGAAGCGGTAACGGTCACGTTGCTGCCCTCAAGAACGTAAGGGATCTCGATGGTCTGCTCTTCGACGCTCAGAGGATAGTCGGTAACAGGAACATCCAGATAGAAATCAACGGCTGCCTGACGTACAACGATCTGGCGGGTAATGCGGTTCTCGTTTTCAGGGCCGGTGGTGAAGGTGATGACTGCGATACGCTCGCGACCTGTGTCGTTTGCAGATGCAGTAACGGTGATGAGATTGTCGCCGGTGCCCTCAGTCTCGCTGAGAACAATCCAGTCGCTGTCTACTGAAGCGGTCCAGGTGCCCACTGTAGCAACGTTCAGAGTGAACTGACCTGCCTCTGCAGTGAGTGTCTGGCTCTCGGGAGATACAACCAGAGCAGCGTTGCTAGCAGACTGGGATACCTCAATCTGGTGAACCTCAGTCTTACCGTCAGCCTCGGTGAGGACAGTGATGGTAGCCACGCGGTCAGCGCCGGTGTTATTCTCTTCTACAGTAATCTTGAATGCGCCGTTGCCGTCGCCGCTGGTAGGATCAACTGTGCACCAGTCAGCAGAAGAAGCAACCTCCCAAGGACCGTTGCAAGCAATGCTCATAAGATATTCGCCTGCATACTTGGTGAAGGAAACTGCGTCTTTGCCAAGTACAAGTTGTGTACCCTCGGAAGTCTGGCGAACCAGGACTGTGGTGGATACAATACCATCGTTGGAGGTGATGGTGATCTTACCCGAACGTTCGTTGGGTGTAGTGTTGGCTGCTACAAAGAACTCGAAAGTACCCTTGTGATTGCCAAAGCCGTTGTCAACGGTGATCCACTCTACATCACTGGACGCGGTCCACTGCAGATTGGACTCAATAACAACGGTGCCTTTTCCCGTCTCGGGGCCGACAAGCACGACTTCGTGGTCGGCTTTCAGGAACGGAATCTCCTCCTCGTAGCAACCTGTGGTGAGGAATGCTGCGAGAACGAAGCAAAGAACCGAAAGGTTTCTCAAAAGTTTTTTCATAGATATTATTGATTAGTTGTTGTTTTGGCTTTTTCTGGCAATGGCAAGAGCCCTGTTGCGATACTCGCTCTCCGGAAGGAGAATGAGGATGGACTCAGCTTCTGCATATTTACCTGCACCTATCTTAGTAAGAGCGGTGTTGTAGTCTGCGTAGCCGCTGAGCAGGCGGTCTGCCTTTGCATATTCTTCATTCATCAGGCACAGGATACCAAGGTTGTAGTCAGCCTCGGGAATCTTGCCTTCGATGTTCTCGTAAATAGCCTTGGCCATTTCGTAGTTGCCGTTCATAAAGTATACGAGAGCGCGGTTTGCGTTCACATACTGATTTGCATCCTTGAAAGGAATCTTGTCGGCAACCTCGGCAGCTTCTGCCCACTCCTCTGCGTCAGCGTGAGCGAGCATCTCTGCGTTGAGGTCAAACACCTCTTCGTTGGGCTTCTCTACCAGAGTGTGCACGGTGGTGCACTCGTCCAGGTCGCACACGTAGTTGTACACCAGACCGCGGCCGTCGGTAAGAACGGGGCAGAGGTCGATGTGTGCGCTGCGGCACTTAGGGAAGTAGTTGGCGAAGATGGTCTTGTACTCAGAAGGATACTTGCTCTTGATCTGGCGCTCGAGAGCGTCGGAATCTTCGCGGCCATTTTCAATCATATTGATGATTTCGGCAGCGTGAGGAAGGCCGCTGGAAGCCAGGCACTCGCTCACTACATCCCAGTTCTCTACGTTGCTTACAAAGTTGCAGTTGTCGTAGGGGATGCCTATGCTGTCGAAGTAATCTTTCACAGCTTGCTGACGTTTCTCGGCAAGTTTAGTGTTGTAGTCATAAGGAGCCTCGGGAGAGTCGCTGATAATGACGTCCATTGTGTAGGAAGGAACGTTGCTGTTGAACACGATGTTCTTGTAGTTCTGAACGAAGTCGTTCTCGTAGAACTCGGGCTCGATGACTGCGCTGTTAACCTTGAAGGGGATGTGGGTGGTCAGGCAGAGGTTCTCGTCCTCGCAGCGCTTGGTCATATAGAAGAAGTGCATAATGGGAGAGCGCTCTACCATACCGGGGATGCTGTAGATGCCGCAATATACGGGAACGGTCTCAAGAAGGAGATCGTTGGTATATGCATTGCCGATTACATCGACAACCAGGCAACCGCCGTCCATCCAGTCTTCGAAGTTGCTGTGAAGGGTGTATGTGTATTCAGTTGCGCCGTCTTTGTTGTAGCGGATGCGCTTGCAGATACCGTCGGATTTGTTCGGCTCGTACTTGGTCATACGCTGGTTGAAGACGTCGTGGTTGCGGCTCTCCATCACAACGGGAGTGAGGGCGATGTTGGTATCACCCTTTGCGCTGCGGATGTAGGGACGGAACTGAACGCCTGTGTGGCGGCTGAGATACTCCGCAGGGAGAGTGTAGGTGATGTCCATATCCACGGTGCCGTGGTCGTTGGAAACGCCTACCTGATTGAGAGTAACCTCTGCGGGACGGTATTCAGTAAGTTTCTGAAGATTAATACAAGCATCGCAAAAGATTATTGCGAAGATCAGTGTCAATACAATTTGGAACTTTTTCATAATCTTGCGCTTGTTTTAGAAGAGGAAGTAAGTGAATTTCAGACCGATACGAGTCAGACCGATGTTCTGGCGGTTGAGGCCGTCACCAATCATGATGCCGTTGCGGACAAGCTTGGTGCCTTCGTTCATCCAAACGCGGAACTCGTCGCTGACCTGGGAGTCGCCGTAAGGCTCATCCTTAGGGTCGTAGCAAATGACCTTGGAGTCATTGAGGTAAGTGTAACCGAAACCTACGAAACCTTCCAGATTCCAGCTCTTGCTGAGCATCCAGGAGTATCCGTAAGAGAGGCCTGCACCGTAAAGATTACCCCTGTAGGCATACTGCTTGAGACCAAAATCGTGGTATTCGCCATAGTGGCCTTCAATACCGATGTAATGGCCTGCAAACCTATACCGGGGATAAATTCTCAGCTCGGGCTGAACAGCCCAGAAGTTGGTCTTCTTTTCTCCGAAGTTGAAGGGATTGATAGCCCCGTCAACAGTCAGAGCCAGATGCCTGCTGAGACCGATGTCCAGGCCGAGGTTCGGCGTAGCCGCAGCCCAACCAAGAACGTTGGTGCCTACACCCAACCACTGTGCGTTGGATGTCAGCGGAGCCAGCATCAGGAGAGCGGAGAGAAAAACGGTAAGTTTGAGCTTTTTCATTTTTCTAATACTCGTTTAGTTGTTAATAATTAAGTACTTGATTATATGATATTTACAAATTCCTTTTATTATTATCTACGCGCACATCAACGCGCAATGCGCATATAAAGCGTTCAAAGATAATAATTTTTTGACAATTAACAAATAATTAACACTTCCGAAACGCAATTTTGCTTTTCGAAAAGTTTCGCTTTTTGTCTAAAAAGGGAACTCTTTACTCGAAGTAGAGGGGTGCGAACCAAGTGCTCCACTGCCCCCATTCGCCAGTGGCCACATATGCGTAGGACACGTATTGCTGCTGGCTGAGCCTGATGTGGCCCTCACCGTCTCCGCTGACGCCCATATTGTGCATTCCGGGCTGGGTAAAGCCTCTCATATCGCCTATGTAGCTGAAGCGAAGGCCGTCTTCAGAAACCCAGACGGCGATTTTTGAAGAAGAAGTCATACGGTTGTAAGTGTGGAAGGCATAGAACAGGCCGTAATCTTCCACATACTTGACATCGGCGCTGTCGCAGCTGTAGAGGGCGCGTTTGTCCATAGCCACTCCCCTGTCGGTCAGGTGTGCGGGCCAGTTTTCGGAAAGCGGCGCCGTCCTAACCTTGGTCACTGTTACAGAATTTTCAGTCAGGGTATAGTAGAGAAAAACCGTATTGTCCTTGACCACGATGCTGGGTTCGCCTATGCCCCAGTCGCCGGTAGCTCCGGTGAATTCTATGACTTTGGCGGGTTCGCCGCCCCATCCGCTGCCGTTCCACTTGTACCAGGGGCCCACCGGCGTGCGGCTGCGCGCCAGATAGCAGTGGTTGAAAGTGCCGTTGTACTTGCCCGGAGCGCTGGTGTAGCCAAGATAATACCAGCCGCCGAAATGGGCTGCGCCGGGGTCGCAAACGCTCCACTCATCTTCAAAACCTTCTGTGCCGAAAAGCACGTCGCGCTCGGCCGTCCAGCTGGTGCCGCCGTTTTCGCTGTGGAAATAAGCAAAGCGGTCTACGTTGGCATAATTGCCCGTAGCACGTCCGCGGGGGCGCATTTCAAAATTGTATGCGTTGGTAGAAGTGCCGTCCAGATAAGACACCGCGTCGGTGATGCTGGAAGATCCGGCACCGGTGTAGTAATAGATTCCCACGCCCTGTGTAGCTTCGGTGGCCGTCCACAAGTATTCGCCCGCCGGCATCATTGCCTGGCTGCTCTGATACACGCGATAGCGGTTGCCGGAAGCCGTGATATTGGTGAAGGATCTTGTGGCGATGGGCTGCGACGCCACGGTGGCGCTGTAGGAGCCCTTCCACTGATAGAGCTTTATAGTGATGGCATCGGAGTCAGAAGAAGTGCCGTACATCCTCATCTGGATGGAGGCAAACTTGTGCTGGATGTTGAAATACTGGGCCAGAGTATGTCCGGCGGCGGACATCTGCCGTCTGGAGCCGGTCTCCTGATATGCATACAGGCCGTAATACAGGTAATTACCGCCTTCTTTCGAAGTCCAGACATCCAGCGAGCCGTCGTCGTTGATGATTATCGACGGGCCGTAGCGGTAATGGTAGCCGGAACCGGGATAGTTATAGAGGTTTGCGCCGCCGTCGGTGCGGGGAATCGGGTATGACCTGCCCCGCTGGGTCACCGTGAGCATCTTGCTGCCGGCCTCCGTCGAATTGAAAATCACGCTTCCGGTGCGCACATCGTAACTGTCGTTTTCCGTGACGGTAATCTCAAAGTCCCGGCGGCCAGGGCCGGGGGTGCCGCTCACCGAAATCCACTCAGAAGATGAAGTGCAGGTGTAGTTTGTGTTTGCCAGGACCTTGACCACGTCGGTGCCGTATGCGTTGGTGAAGATCATATTCTCCTTTGAGATAGAGAGATAGTAGCTCATCGCCTCCTGCTCTACAGTGAGCACCTGAGGCTCAACTCCCGCTCCGGAGAATGTCACGGTGGCCGTGCGCGGCTCGTCCACAGTATTCTCGTCTACAGCCACGACATACATATCCTCCGTAGACGACGGCAACTTGGTGATGCTGACCCAGCTGTCAGAAATTTCGTAGGAATAATCTACGTTTGAATACACAACAATGGCTTGGTCGTCGGCCTCAAAGTCAAAAATCAGTTTATTTTCCGAGAGGCTCAGATACCGGTTGATGCCCGCCTGCAAAAAGGCGATTTGAGTGGAGTAATTGCCGGATGTGATTGTGGCGGTGGCAGACCTGGGGTCATTGTCGTTTGCTTCCACATTGAAAGCAAGATTGTCTGTGCGCACCGCTTTGGTGCCAACATATTGAATCCAGGTTTCGCTGGTGGAAACTTCGTATTCCACGTTGGTGATGAGGCCGGCGACCACTTCGCCGCCCGCTATGGAGACGTTATACGAGGTCTTCACAGGCACCAGTATGGGCTGCTCCGGCGGGACCGGCGGCTCCGGCGGATCGTCGGGATTGCCCGACTCATCTATCTCCAGACGCATTTCCACCGCCACCATACGGCCCTTGCCGTCGCTGGCAAAGACTATCACTTTATCCTGGGCGATGGGGGTCGGGGCGGTGACCACTATGGTGCCGGCCGTGGCCGACTGCGCCTTGACCTCAACGCTCCATCCGTCGCCACAAAGGGCGGTAATCTGGGCATTTTCGGACCCTTCTATTTCGTAAGTAACGGTAACGCTCCCCCCCGCTCCGATGACTGTATCATCGCCATTCAGGGATAGTGTAAGAGCTTGATGCTTATGAATTATAATCTGAGCGCCACCGTTTATGGTAAAAACGACCCTTGCAGCATCTTCTGTAACACTGGTAATAAGGCATTTATCTATTTGTCCAACAGGTTTAAAACTTTTACCTCCGTCTACAGAAACCTCCAAAGAGCCGCCGTTTGTCCTGAATTGCGGAACGGGGTTTTCGGGGATGATTTCCACCCGGTTTCCGTCTTCGCCGGTGAGCCATTCGCCACCCGACATCCAGTAATATTTGCCGCCGTCTTCACCCACCTGGACGGCTGAGTTCCGGTTATATACGGTGACCTCTCCCGCCTCTTTGAACACCGCCTTGAAGCCAACAATCCTGCCATTTTCTGCCAGGGGTTCAAAGCTCACCAGGGCATCCTGCCGCTGCACTGCTTCTATCAGTTTGCCCAGCGACTCGGCATCGCTGCCAAGGTCCCTGCCCTGCTCTGCGAGGCTGTCAATCTGCTGTTTAAGCTGCTCCAGAGAGGCACTTGGATCAGAGCAGGAAGCAACTGCCATAGTTGCCGCGGCTAGCCCGATTGCCAGATATGAGAGCAGTTTTTTCATTATTGAGCAGTGCAAAGAAAACAATTATTTCAAAGAATCGTGCACTATGTTGTAGTATATGTAGGGATCTTCTTCGGTGGAAGAATTGCGGTGATAGCCGGTTGTGCTCCGGCTCACATCGGCAATTCCCCAGAAAATGGCGTCGCAAGTATCGTCGTATGAGCCCAGTACGGCATATTCGCTGGCGGCCAGCGCCCAGGTGACGCGCCTCTTCCATTCCCCGGCATCTACACGGTACCAGTCCTGGGGCGGTACACCGCCGTTGGGGCAGGCGAAACGGACCTTCCCGTCGCTGCTGGCAGAATAGTTCCTGTATCCCCAACCGTCTGTAGCAGTGGGCGTTATGGCGCTGTTTACCTGGCAGGTCCCGATATG
The DNA here is from genome assembly GCA_016290415.1 of Bacteroidales bacterium. Classification (GTDB taxonomy): domain Bacteria; phylum Bacteroidota; class Bacteroidia; order Bacteroidales; family UBA932; genus Equibacterium. The sequence goes on along the minus strand of JAEETP010000017.1, from coordinate 14,838 downwards.
AAACTGCAGCAGATTGTTCTTCTGGGAGGCGGGGGCGCTGCGCAGCTGGCTGGCCAGGCGGCTGCCGGGAAGGAACATCACCAGCATAGGCCTGTCGTCGCCAAATCCATAGCGGAGATAATGCGGGTCGGAGGCCCATCTTTCCAGCACCACGCCGGCAATGAAGTTCCAATAGTCCAGCGTGGTGGTAGGCGCCAGCGAGTTGCCCAGGAACAGGAAATACTTCATATCCTTCTCTGCACACACCTTAACTATATTGTCCAGCATCGGGCCGAATTTATACCAGAATTCACCGCCGTCGCCGTTGTGCAGGGCGCTCTGGCCAAAATCGTCCCACTGGCTGGCGTTGGTAAAGTCTATGCTTATTACATTTATGCCTGCATCCTTTATCTGCTGCAGCACATTCCTGGTGTCGTCTATGTTCTGATAGTCGTGGGCCGGGTTCCACTTGCCGCCCAATAAAAATCTTGTGCCGGTGTTGTTTGTGCGGCAGCAGGGCATAATGTGGCATACGGGGATGCAGGAGTGGGGCACCGGAAGGGTCACTCTCCCCCTCTGGGTCACTGTAACTTCGCGGTCGGAAATGCCTTGGCCGGAGAAGACAATGGTGGCCGTGCGGGCGGCGTAAGTCTTGTTTTCAGAGGCGGTTATGATATAGCCTTCCTCATCTTCCACAGTCTCTGCCGGTTCTATGCTGACCCAGTCGGAAACGCAGCTATATGTATAGTCAGTGTTAGATGAAACCCACAGCGATGCGGTGCCGCCGTCTATCTTTATGTCAAAACTGTCGTCGGAAAGATGCAGATAGTAGGATATTCCTTCCTGGTGGAAGGTGATTTGCGTGGAGTAATTGCCGGCGGAGATGGTTGCTGTGGCACTGCGCGCCGGGCCATCGTTGGCATCTACGCCGAACAGCAGGTTGTCTGTCCGGACCGCCTTGGTGCCCAGGTAATGCAGCCAGCCGGCGTCGGTGGTCACTGTATAATCTACATTGGCTATCAGGCCCGCCTCTACCTGGCCGCCCGCCTTGAACACGCTGTAGGCCGTTTTTACTGGGACAAGGATGGGATCTACCGGAGGATCCGGCGGGTCGGGTGGCGTCGGAGGGTCAGGATTGCCGGAAGTATCTATCGTAAGCCGCATCTCCACGGCCACCAGGCGGCCGGTGCCGTCACCCGCAAAAACTATCACCTTGTCCTGCTCCACCGGCGTCGGGGCGGTGACTTTTATGGTGCCTGTCTGCTTGCCCGACGGGGTGACGGCCGCGCTCCAGCCATCGCCGCAAAGCACTGTGACTGTGGCATCTTCGGCACCTTCTATCGTATAACCGACAGTGACAGTCTCCCCCGCCTTGATGGTGGCCTGGTCGCCCTGCAGGGCTATGGTGAGCGCCTGCAGTTTGGGGATTATGATTTGTGAGCCGTCGGACAGTGTAAAGACCACTCTGGCAGCGTCTTCGGTGACACTCGCAATGTGGCTGCCGTTATATACCGTGACATCCCCGGCACTTTTGAAGGTGACTCTGTAGGCGGTGATTGCCCCGTTTTCTGCCACGGGCGCGAAGCCTGTCAGAGGGTCATTCTGCCCCACTGCGGCAGCCAGGGCCGCCAGGGACGGGTCTTCTATCTGCCTGTGTATCCGGTCCAGCTGCGCCCGGGTGTCGGTGCAGGAGAGCACCGTGGACGCCACGGATGCCATAAGCACCGCAGCACACAGCAGATATTTGAGCGTAGCCTTCATTTAGTGGCATATACAATGCGAAGTTAGCACATATTTCTTTAAATCTTCATACCTTTGGCCGTGATGAAGGCAGATCTGAACACTTTGCTGCAAAGCAGAATCCTGCGGCTGGACGGCGGCCTGGGCACTATGATACAGGCGCTGCAGCTGGAGGAATGGGATTTTCGCGGCCGCGAGTTCCTCAAGTGGAAATGCCCCCTGAAGGGGTGTATGGACCTGCTTTGCCTCACCGCACCCCGCTCTATCGGGGCCATTCACCGCGCCTATCTGCAGGCCGGGGCCGACATTGTCACCACAAATTCTTTCAGCGCAAACGCCATCTCCCTAAAGGAGTACGGACTTGAAAAATATGCCCGCAGGATTGCCCGCGAGGCGGCCCGGATAGCCCGGGAAGAGGCCGACAAGTTTGAAGGCAGGTTTGTGGCGGGCAGTATGGGGCCGACCTCCAAGACGGCTTCAATTGCCGCCAGCGTAGAGGACAGCGCAGCGCGCGACGTCACCTTTGCAGAGCTTGCAGAGGCCTACTACGAGCAGGCGGCGGGGCTGGCAGAGGGCGGCGTGGACGCCTTTCTGCTGGAGACGGTGTTCGACACCCTCAACGCCAAGGCGGCCATTTTCGCACTGGAGCGGCTGCGCCGGGATACGGGCTGCGATATTCCGCTTATGATATCGGTCACCGTGTCGCAGAAGGCGGGCCGGACCCTCTCCGGGCAGACCATAGAGGCCTTCTGGACCTCGGTCAAGCACGGCCGTCCGCTTAGCGTGGGCATCAACTGCTCTTTCGGAGCACGGGAGATGCTGCCTCATCTGGAAAGACTGGCGGCGGTGGCCGACTGTTATATAAGCGTGCATCCCAACGCCGGCCTGCCCAACATCTCCGGCGGCTACGACGAGACTCCAGAGAGTTTTGCCGCCGCTATGAAGCCCTATGCAGAGCGCGGTCTGGTGAATATTATGGGCGGCTGCTGCGGCACCACTCCCAGCTTTATCAAGGCGCTGGGGCCCCTGGTGGATTCTTTCGCGCCGCGCCGCTTGCCGGATTTGCCCCGGGAGACAGTGGTTTGCGGCCTGGAGGCCCTCAGGATAGTGCCAGAGGCCAACTTTATAAACATAGGCGAGCGGTGCAACGTGGCCGGAAGCGCCAAGTTTGCCCGTATGATACGCGAGGGCGACTATGCCGGAGCCATTGCTGTGGCCCGCACTCAGGTGGCCGCCGGTGCGCAGATTATTGACGTATGTATGGACGATGGGCTGATAGACGGCCCGGCGGCTATGCGCACGTTTTTGAATATGGCGGCGGGCGAGGTAGACATCGCCCGGGTGCCGTTTATGATAGATTCTTCTTCGCTGGACACCATAGTGGCGGGGCTGGAGTGCTGCCAGGGCAAAGCCATCGTGAACTCCATCTCGCTGAAGGAGGGTCCCGAAGAGTTCTTGCGGCGGGCCGCTCTGATACGTTCTTACGGCGCTGCTGCGGTGGTGATGCTGTTTGACGAAGAGGGGCAGGCCACAAGTTTCGAACGTAAGATTGCAGTGGCGCGGCGCGCCTACGACCTTTTGATTGAAAGCGGTTTCCCCGCAGAAGATATCATTTTCGATCCCAATATTCTGGCAGTTGCCACCGGAATCAAAGATCACGACCGCTACGCGCTGGATTTCATAGAGGCTACCCGCTGGATCAAAGAGAATCTCCCTTTCGCAAAGGTTTCGGGCGGGGTTTCTAACCTTTCCTTTGCCTTTCGCGGCAACAATGCGGTGCGCGAGGCTATGCATTCGGCATTTCTTTATCACGCACGGCTGGCCGGGATGGATATGGGTATAGTCAATCCTCAGATGCTCAGGGTTTATGACGATATTCCCGAGGAGTTGCTGGAGCGTGTAGAAGATGTGGTTCTGTGCCGTCGCGCCGACGCCTGCGAGAGGCTCTCGGAATATGCCGCACAGGTGCGCGAAAGCGCTGCTGCACAGGTTTCTGCTTCAGAGGACTGGCGGGCCGGTTCACCTCAGGAGCGCATAAGCTACGCTATGTTGCACGGCATCGCCGACCATATAGAAGAGGACTGTCTTGAGGCCCTTAAGGCCGCCGGAGCGCCGCTGGAGGTCATTAACAATATGATGATGCCGGCAATGGAGCGCGTTGGGGCGCTATTTGGCGAGGGCAAGATGTTCCTGCCGCAGGTGGTCAAGGCCGCCGGCGTTATGAAGCGCGGCGTGAGTGCGCTTATGGGGGATGCCGCTCCCGGCTCTGGCTCCGAAAAAGCTTCGCTCCGAGCCGCGGAGAACATAGAACCCGCGTTCCCTACGCGAAGTTTTTCTACGCCGGGCGAGCCGGGAGCACACCCCAACGCTTCTCCCTGCGTTGTGATCGCAACCGTGAAGGGTGACATCCACGACATCGGCAAGAATATCGTTTCGGTGGTGCTGTCGGTGGGCGGGTGCAACATCGTGGACCTGGGCGTGATGGTAGAGCCAGGCGCCATTGTAGAGGCGGTGAAGGCCAACAATGCCGACTATGTGTGTCTCAGCGGCCTCATCACCCCGTCGCTGGAGCAGATGATTGTGGTGCTGCGCCACCTCAAGCAGGCCGGCATCACCATTCCGGTGATTGTGGGCGGGGCCACCACGAGCCCGATGCACACCGCCGTAAAGATGGCTCCCGAATATGACGGACTGGTGGTCCATTCTACCGACGCCAGCCGCAACATACAGATTATAAACCAGTTGCAGAGCCCCTTGGCTCGTGTTCACATTGCCGGGATCCTGGCAGAACAGCAGCGGCTGCGCGATCTTTACGCCTCCGCACAGGACCGCCGCCCCTTGGAGGACTATCACCGGCGTCTGGCTATGGCCGAGGCTGCACGGGGCAAACGGGAAACCGCGGGTCAGGACGATTGCCGCCAGCGCGTATTCAGCTTCCACCGTTACGACATCAATGCGGTGGAAAAACACCTCGACTGGGATATGTTCTTCGCCGAGTGGGGCGTGAAAGACGATGCTTCCCGGCGGGAGCTCAAGGCCGAAGCCCTGCAGATGCTCGCCCGCATCAAGCGCGAGGATGCTCTTGACCTTCAGGGCGTTATAGGCACCTTCCCCGTCCGTGTAGAAGGCGATGACATCTTTGTCGGCAGCGCAGTCTTCCCCACCCTCCGCAATCAGACCGCCGGGGAGGAGAATCTCTCCGTGGCCGATTTTGCGGCGGCGGCAGAAGAAGTCACCCTGTTTGCAATCAGCGCGGGCATCGGCCTGAAGCAATTTGCAGAACGCCTTAAAGCAGAGGGCGATGAATACGGCGCCTTTATGGCAAAGACCCTGGCGGATGCTCTCACAGAGGCGCTGGCAGACGAGGTCGTCCCGGCAAAGGAGGGCGAGCGCCACGCCTTTGGGTATCCTTCCTGCCCCGACCACAGTCTCAAAGCCGAGGCGTTCAGGCTGCTGAATGTAGAGCAGGCCTGCGACCTGCGCCTCACCGACAGTTATATGATTGACCCCGCCGAGTCCATCTGCGGAATGGTGATCCGCGGTGCCAAATACTTTGCCGTGGGCCATATCGGGGCCGACCAGCTTAGCGACTACGCCCGCCGCCGCAACATAAGCGAAGACACTCTCAAGACCTTAATTCCCAGAAACATACTATGAAGGTTCCCCAGCTGATAAAAGAGGCCCTGGCGGCCGGCAAAACGCGTTTTGCGTTTGAGATACTCCCGCCCCTGAAGGGGGACGGCATCCAGCCCATATTCGACAGCATAGATGAGTTGCTGCCGTTTGACCCGGCCTATATAAACATCACCTGCCACCGCCACACCCTTAAGCAGAGCGTGCGCAGCGACGGCACCGCCGACATCCATCTGGAGAGGCGCCGCCCCGGCACCGTGGGCATCGCCGCCGCCATTGAGCACAAATACGGGATTGCAGCAGTGCCCCATCTGATTTGCGCCGGCGAATCAAAGTATTCCACTGAAGATCAGCTGATTGATATGGATTTTCTGGGCTTGGAAAACGTACTGGTGCTGCGCGGCGACAAGCTGCCCGGCGAGATGGCCTTCCGCCCCAGCCGCGACGGCTACAGCCACGCCGTGGACCTGGTGCGCCAGGTTATGGCTATGAACCGCGGCTTGCTTGCCGGCCGTGACAGCGAGAATCCCGCCGCCCGCAAGACCGATTTCGCGGTGGGTGTCGCCGGCTATCCCGAGACCCACGCTGAAGCCGTTTCGCCAGAAGACGACATCATCCGACTGAAAGAGAAAGTCGACGCCGGCGCCGAATATATCGTGACCCAGCTGTTCTACGACAACCGCCGGTTTTTCGATTTTGTGGATAAATGCCGCGCCGCAGGCATCTCTGTGCCCATTATCCCCGGCATAAAACCGCTCACCACCATCCGCCAGCTGAGCCTGCTGCCCGCCACTTTTGCCTGCAGCATCCCCGCCGAGCTGGAGCAGAAGACTCGCGCCCACGCCGACGACCACGCAGCTGTGCGGACTATCGGTCTGGAGTGGTGCGCCACACAGTGCCGCGAACTCATAGCTGCCGGCGTGCCGGTGCTGCACTTCTTCCCCAACGGCCGCCCGGCCGACATCCTGCCGGTGCTTAAGGCTTTTTTCTAGAGGTTACTCCTGGTAGAACTTAATGTCGTCCAGCTTGATGGTGAGATCTTTGGTCACGCCAAGGTGATAGATGCGTATGTAGTTCATCCGGCTCAAATCGGGATTTGCACCGCTTACGCCGGCCTCCGAGAGCCTGAGATCCAGGTCGTTCCATCCTTGCTTAAGATTCAGCCGCCCAATGTACCATGCGTATTCCTGGTCGTCGCAGGTGCCGCTGCTGGTCACCTCAATGGACCCTTCTTTGCTCAAATCTATGGCGCTGATGTCGGAGATGTAGAGCTTCAGGCAGAAATGGCCGCGCCTTGAACTGACTCTGGCATCTACGGGTGTCTCAAACTTTTTGGTGAACAGATTCACCTCGTGGCCGGTGGCGGTAATGCAGCCGGCACCTTCGCGCTGGTTGGATGTGTCCAGCCCGGCTCCGCTGCCAAAGCCTGAAATCCACCCTTTTGCGCTGTCGCAATTGTCCATAACGGTCACGACGCCAGAGGGATAATCATCTTTCGGCTCTATTGCACGGTCAAAGAAAATGTCATTCTTGTCAATGCAGTTTACGGCCCTCAGCGCCGCAAAGACATTCCTAACAGTTATGGGATCGTCTGCCTCATAGCCGCTCATACGGCAGCTTGTCAGGCTCACGGTATAATAGCCGGACCCGTCAAGGGTAATGAAGTCGTAGCTGGCGCCGGAATTGGTCAGCGCCCCGTTGCCGCCGGAGAAACTCTCTACATTGGTTACAGATGTGTGGCCGCCGATACCAGTGACATATATAGGATGGATGGCACTCAGATCGGTCCCCGCATTTGCAATGATGGAACCCTGCGCTATCTCCCAAGTGCGGTTTTTGTTGGCGTTGCCCGAGCGGTAAATGCCCACCTTCACGCAGTCGAAATTGAAGTTGGTCAGCTGGCCGTAGGTGTTCTCGCCCAGATAAATGCCGCCGTGGCTGCCAAAGGTGAAGATATCCATCACTACGGCATTGTCGGTGTGGTCAATCCAATAGGTAAAAGTCCCCTGGTTGATGGCGTAATCTATTATGGACGGCGGCAGCCCGCGGCCAAACTCGCGCATATTGGCGGGATTTACGTGGCAATGCAATATGCGGGGGATATCCCAGCAGCGGTCTATTGCTATGAACTGCCCGCTGTAGGGATAGCCGTAGCAGTTCTCAAAGAGTATCTGCTCGCAGCCGCTCCTGGCGCGGAAATCCATCGCGAACCACTCGCCGTAGAATGTCAAATCCCTCAGCGTCACCCCCTGAGCCCCTTCGTCGGAAGGGAGTGTGATGGTCGGCGGATATTTGATGATGCCTTCTGGACTTCTCCAAGCCTGTTCGGGATAGTAAAACTGTATCCCCTCTATGCGGGTCGCCGAGCGGGTTGCTATAAAGGGATGCTCCCTGTCGGTGATCAGGAACACCGATCCGGTGGGCCCGTCGTGCGTCGCATTCACGGTGCCGCGGCCGGTGGGCCCGTGGGCGCCTATGAGAGATACATTTCGCTTGAGATCTATGCCGCCCGCCATAGGGTAGCCGTTTTCCACCGGGGTCACGTAGAGCGCCAGCCCCTCTTTTGTGGCAACATCAATGGCCTTCTGCAGCGCTGTTTTGTTGGCCTCGGGCGTGTTTGTGGGAAGCACGCCAAACTCCTGGATGGAGACCAGATGCCCCGCCACCTCGGGATGGCCGCTGCACTGGCACACCGGGAAAATGCTGCCGTCAGAAATGGTTATGGTGAGCTGCTCCACCTCGTTTTCCAACTCGTGGATGCGCGATTCGTATTCCTGGAGCGTCTGTTCTATATCGCCGGCGGTACAAGCCACGGCAAAGGCGGCTGCCAGCACAATTACTATCAATCGTTTCATAATTATATTATCCTGCGGAATACGTCCCAGAGGACTATTCCCACTGATACTGATACATTAAGCGAGTGTTTGGTCCCCTCCTGCGGGATTTCGAGAGCGATGTCGCACAGGTCCATAACCTCCTGCGAAACGCCGCTGACCTCGTTGCCGAAAACAAAGGCGTAGCGCTTCCCCGCCTCCGGCTTAAAGTCCTGCAGCATAGTGGATTTCTCTGCCTGCTCCACCCCAACCACAATCCAGCCCTCTTCGTGCAGACGGGTCACGGCCTCCACGGCGGTGGCACAATGCTCCCACGCCACGCTGAACTCGGCGCCCAGCGCCGTCTTGTGGATTTCGGGCGACGGCGGAGTGGCGCAAATGCCACACAGCCAGATCTTTGCAATACGAAATGCGTCGCTGGTGCGAAAGGCGCTGCCCACGTTGTGGCCGCTGCGGACATTGTCCAGCACCACCGCCAGCGGAGCCTTGGCCGCAGATTTATACTCTTCGGCACTTATTCGACCCAATTCGTCGTTGGATAATTTGCGAAACATTGTTAATTTTGACCGTTTTTGTTGCTTACAAAATTAGTCAAATAATATCAAATGAAACAGGATCTTCAAATCGCCAGTCTTATCAAGAAAGAATTTGAGCGCCAGAGCGAAGGCATAGAACTCATCGCCAGCGAAAACTTTGTCTCCAACCAGGTGCTGGAGGCGCTGGGCAGCGTGCTCACCAACAAATACGCCGAGGGTTACCCGGCAGCCCGCTACTACGGCGGCTGCGAGGTGGTGGACCAGGTAGAGCAGCTGGCCATAGACCGCCTTTGCAAGCTCTTCGACGCCGAATTCGCCAATGTGCAGCCTCACTCCGGAGCACAGGCCAATATGGCGGTTATGATGACCTGCATCAAGCCGGGCGACACCTTTATGGGTCTGGACCTGGCCCACGGCGGTCACCTGACCCACGGCTCTCCCGTGAATGTTTCTGGTATGCTCTACAATGCTGTTAGCTACCATCTTAACGAGGAGACTGGCCTGGTGGACTACGACGAGATGGAGCGCGTGGCACGCGAGGCCAAACCCAAGCTGATAATCGGCGGCGCCAGCGCCTACTCCCGCGAATGGGACTGGGAGCGTATGCGCGCCATCGCAGACGAGGTGGGCGCCATCCTCTGGGTGGATATGGCACACCCCGCCGGCCTCATCGCGGCCCATCTGCTCAAGAATCCTGTTAAATATGCCCACATTGTGACCACCACCACCCACAAGACCCTTCGCGGTCCGCGCGGCGGCGCCATCATCATAGGCAAGGACTTTGAAAACCCGTGGGGCGTAAAGACTCCCAAGGGCGTGGTCAAGACTATGGGCCAGATGATCAATTCCAGCGTATTCCCCGGCACCCAGGGCGGCCCTCTGGAGCACTGCATTGCCGCCAAGGCGGTTTCTTTCTACGAGGCTCTGCAGCCCGAATTCGTCACCTATCAGAAGCAGGTGGCAGCCAACGCCAAGGCTATGGCGGGCGAGTTTGCCGCACGCGGCTATAAGATTGTCTCCGGCGGCACCGACAACCACCTGATGCTGATTGACCTGCGCACCAAGTTCCCCGAGCTCACCGGAAAGCAGGCAGAGAAGGCTCTGGTGGCAGCGGCCATCACCGTAAACAAGAATATGGTGCCGTTTGACAGCCGCAGCCCGTTCCAGACTTCCGGTATCCGCGTCGGCACCCCGGCCATCACCTCCCGCGGCCTTGTAGAGAAGGATATGCTTTGGATTGTGGATCTGATTGACCAGGTTCTTGCCAAGCCGGAAGACGAGAGTGTAATCGCCAACATCCGTCACAAAGTGACCCAGGCGATGACCGGCCTGCCTCTAAATAAATGGTAGAAATTAGTTGCAAATAAGTAAATTATATTTATCTTTGCGCTCCTTTTAAACACTTTAACCAAATTTTTTGCATTATGTCAGAGTATTTATCAGCAGACAAAAAGCAAGAGATTTTCGCAAAATACGGGAAGTCTAATGTTGACACCGGCTCTGCAGAGAGTCAAGTTGCTTTGTTTTCCTACCGTATCGCTCACCTCACCGAGCATCTGAAACAGAACAAGAAGGACCACAACACTCAGCGCGCCCTTCTCCGCCTGGTGGGTAAGAGACGTCAGACCCTCGACTATTTGAAAGAGGTCGACATCGAAAGGTACAGACGTATTGTCAAGGAGCTCGGCCTCCGTCGATAATACTAGCGATACAGAAGGTTTAAGGGCTGCTGCGGGCATAACCAAGGCAGCCTCTTTTTTAGGCAGAACTATTAATAAAATATGAACGTAATTAACAAACAGATCCTGCTGTCGGATGGCAGGACAATCGAGATCGAGACCGGTCGTCTGGCCAAGCAGGCTGACGGCAGCGCCGTTGTGAAGATGGGTGGCACTATGCTTCTTGCCACCGTTACGGCTGCTAAAGAGGTCAAAGAGGGCACTGACTTTATGCCCCTTACTGTAGACTACAAAGAGAAGTACTATTCAGCCGGCCGCTTCCCTGGCGGTTTTATGAAAAGGGAAGGCAAATCTTCGGACTATGAGGTCCTTATTTCCCGTCTTATCGACCGCCCTATCCGCCCGCTCTGGCCGGATGATTTCCACCTTGAGGTGTTTGTAAATGTTTGGCTGATTTCTGCCGAGGCTGACATCCAGCCCGACGCACTTGCCGGCCTGGCCGCTTCTTGCGCACTGGCTACCAGCGACCTGCCTTTCGGAGGCCCTATCTCCGAGGTTCGCGTGGGCCGCGTTAATGGCGAGTTCAAAATCAACCCCGGCTTCAGCGATATGGCAAACTGCGACCTCGACCTGATGGTTGCAGCCACCGAAGAGAATATTATGATGGTAGAGGGCGAGATGAACGAGGTCAGCGAGCACGATATGCTCGAGGCCATCAAGTTTGCCCACGAAGAGATCAAGCGTCACTGCCAGGTTCAGAAAGAGCTTATGAAAGAGCTCGGCACCTTTGACGTTAAGCGCGACTATCCTCACGACGTAGAGGACGAGGACCTGCGCGCAGCAGTTCACGAGGCTTGCTATAACAAGTGCCTGGAGCTGGCCAAGGCTGCAAAGCCCAAGCACGAGCGTGAAGACGGCTTCAACGCCATCCGCGACGAATTCCTGGCCACCATCCCCGAAGAGGAACTCGAAGAGAAGGAGCCCCTGGTCAACCGCTATTTCGGCCACGAGCAGAAAGAGGCTATGCGCAATATGATTCTGGACGAAGGTCTTCGTCTGGACGGCCGCAAGACCAACGAGGTGCGCCCCATCTGGTGCGCTGTGGACTATCTCCCCTGCGCTCACGGAAGTGCCATCTTCACCCGCGGCGAGACCCAGTCACTGGCCACCGTCACACTGGGTACCAAGCTGGATATGAAAGAGATGGACGAGGTGCTGATCCAGGACGACCAGCAGTTTGTTCTCCACTACAACTTCCCTCCGTTCGCTACCGGCGAGGCTAAGAGCCAGCGCGGCGTGGGCCGTCGTGAAATCGGTCACGGCAACCTGGCAATGCGCGCCCTCAAGCCCGTGATCCCTATGATGCCCGAGAATCCCTACGCAGTGCGCGTGGTTTCCGATATCCTCGAGTCCAACGGCTCATCTTCAATGGCTTCTGTATGCGGCGGCTGCCTGGCACTTATGGATGCCGGCGTCCAGATCAAGAAGCCCGTGGCAGGTGTTGCAATGGGTCTGATCACAGACGAGAAGGACCCCAACAACCGCTATGCAATCCTCACCGATATACTTGGTGACGAAGATCACCTGGGCGATATGGACTTCAAGGTCACCGGTACCGCAGACGGTATCACCGCAACCCAGATGGACATCAAGGTGGACGGCCTCAGCTACGACGTGCTGGAGAAAGCACTGGAGCAGGCACGCCAGGGCCGTATGCACATTATGGGCGAGATGCTCAAGACCATAGACAAGCCCCGCGAGGACTACAAACCCTTCGTGCCCCGCATCAAGAGCTTTGAGGTGGACAAGGAGTTCATCGGCGCCATCATTGGCAAGGGCGGCGAGACCATCCAGAAGATCCAGGCCGAGACCGGCGCTGTCATCAATATCGACGAGGTTGACGGCAAGGGCGTCGTGGACATCGCAACCAACGATGCAGAGGCTATGCAGAAGGCATACGACTGGATTATGGGCATCTGCGCAGTTCCCGAAGTCGGCCAGGTATACCACGGCAAGGTCGTTTCCATCCTGGAGTTCGGCGCTTTCGTAGAGATCCTCCCCGGCAAGGAAGGCCTGCTGCACATCAGCGAGCTGGACTGGGGCAAGACAGAGAAGGTAGAGGACATCCTCAACGTAGGTGACGAAGTTGACGTCAAGTTGCTCGAGGTCGACACCAAGACCAACAAGCTCCGCCTTAGCCGCCGCGCCCTCCTGGAGAAGCCCGAAGGCTATGTAGAGCCCGTCCGCCGTCCCCGTCCCACCGGTGACCGCAACGGCCGCAGCAACGACCGTCGTGACAGCCGTGGCGGCGACCGCCGCGACAGCCGTCCCCGTGGCAACGACCGTGGCGAGCGCAGCGAGCGCCGTCCCCGCCCCGAACACCGCGAGAACAAACCCGCAGAGGAATAATCAACACATCACACGATAAAAAACGCAGCCCTTCAACGGCTGCGTTTTTTTTGCGGCGGAACCTTCTCCCCAAGGCTGCGTTTTATACTTGCTGCGGGCATCTCCCCGCCCGCCAGAACGACCTTCAGGGCACCACTCCGGGAGACCCTCCACCGGGTATCCCAGCTCCACTTTCCACAATCGTTGCGACGATGTCGATTCATATCTCATTGATTCCCAGTATTTTACAAAAGACGATTATCTCAGTCTACAAATAAAATGCAGATTGAGACGCGGGCCGATTATACTCGGCTGATTACTACGATGTTACAAATAAGCTTCGTCGCAACGATTACATCTTTTTGGTCAGTTCCTCGTATGGCAAGTGCACAATTCTTGACAATTGCTTTTTCGAGCAGACGAACCGCCTTCTAAGGGCGACGGCCAGTTTCAATCTTTCTGGCGCAGTCAGCGTCCTCACCGCATTTTTCCCGAACATTTCTTGAATGATCCTGTCCCTCTCTGTCCTGAGTTCGCTGTCGCTCATACGCAACTCACTCCATTCACCCATATCCCGCTCAATCTCATCGTCTTTATTAAGAGAGAGAAAATACATATATGACCGCGAGGTACCATATAGTTTCTCAACTGCCTGCACGTCCACATAATTGTCCGGCAGAATAACGCCATCTCGCAGAATCCAGTCGGCTGGCAGATGAAATAGCGTGCGGCACTGCCGCCTCACCGTGTACGGCCCGGCCTCCTCTACCGACACGTCGCCCAACCGGACAAGGCTCTGTTCGTATTCCTTGATTCCTCCAAAATAAAGCGCCCCGGTTCCCCAGGGATAATTAAAGAACATCCCCAGCCTCGCCTTTGTCGGATTCTTAAGGACATACGCTATCACCGTCTTGAGAGAATCCTCGTCGGTTTCACGAATCACTTTTACAGGTATCCCACGAACCGTTGCCTTTTGCCTGTAATAATCCCAGTTATACTTCCCTGTCAGTCTGAAGAACTCTGCAATGAACTTTCGGCAGGCAGACTCAGACGTACAAGACACCACAAAATGCACGTGGTTGTCCATCAGCACGAATGCCAGGATTCTGATTCCCGGCGTTTTATATGCACACACGGCAATACGATTCATCGCCGCCTTGAAATCGGTAGTATTCCGGAATAGCACCGATGAATAATTGCCGTCAGAGCAGATGTGATAATAATATAGTGTCATAACAACGGCAAAGTTGACCGATAATACCTTCCAAAACAGAAAAAATCATACTTGTTGTCAATTTATATCTAATTATGAAAAGCGTTGCGACGTCCACAATCTCTATCTAGCTATCAACCAGGTCTTTACAAAACATCACCGTCTCAATCTCAAAATAAAATGGAGATTGAGACAAGGCGTTTTTGGAAATGACTGATAATGATTTAGATACCGCAAATGCTCGTCGCAACGTTTTTAAAAATGCGCCGGAAAGGCTACACTGAAGTTTCTAGCGGCCTCTGAGGCGGTCCATAACATTTTTTGATAAAAAATAATTTATATCGCTTGCGACATAAATTATTTTTTCTACCTTTGCGTCGTGAACGATATAAATTACGAAAATGAAAAGAATATTAACCATCGCGCTGACACTTATGCTTGCAATGTCGGCGTCCGCTCAAACAAAGACTGATATGGCAAAGATTTACGATTTCAAGGCACTCAGCAACAAGGGTGCAGAGGTAGATTTCTCTCAATTTGAAGGCAAAGTCCTTCTGATAGTAAACACCGCTTCCAAGTGCGGCTTCACCCCTCAGTACGACGGTCTGGAGGCCCTCTACGAGAAATATAAAGACCAGGGTCTGGTGATCATCGGCTTCCCTTGCGACCAGTTTGCACACCAGGAGCCCGGCAGCGACGACGAAATCGCCGAATTCTGCCGCCTGAACCACGGCGTTACCTTCCCGCTGATGAGCAAGATCGAGGTCAACGGAGAGAACACCCACCCTATCTACACCTGGCTAAAGGAGAGTGCTCCCACCGAGGAGTACAAAGGC
>JAEETP010000002.1 GCA_016290415.1 Bacteroidales bacterium | reverse complement strand
TAGACCGTTTCATGCTCAAGGTAGTGGTCAAATACCCCAAGAAAGAGGAGGAGAAGCAGATCATCCGCCTGAACAACAGCGGTGAAGGTCTTCCCAAGCCCGATGTTGTAATCAAGCCGGATGATATCGTGCGCGCCCGCAAGGTTGTCCGCGACGTCTATATGGACGAGAAGATAGAGAAATACATAGTCGACATCGTATTCGCCACCCGTAATCCGGAGGAATACGGCCTGTCCAAGTTCAAGAATATGATCGCCTTCGGCGGCAGCCCGCGTGCCAGCATTTCGCTGTCGCTGGCCTCCAAGGCCTACGCCTTTATCCGTCGCCGCGGCTATGTGATTCCGGAAGATGTCCGCGCCGTCTGCTACGAGGTGCTCCGCCACCGTATCGGCCTCACCTACGAGGCTGAAGCAGACAATATCACCAGCGAGAACATCATCGCCGACATTCTAAATACAATCGAAGTACCGTAGTAGATAGGAGGCAGTACGATGGATAGTAATGAACTGCTCCGAAAAGTTCGCAAGATAGAGATTCGTACGAAGGCTTTATCGCACCAGATGTTTGCGGGAGAGTACCACAGCGCCTTCAAGGGGCGTGGTATGACCTTCAGCGAGGTGCGCGAGTATCAGTACGGCGACGACGTGCGCAACATGGACTGGAACGTGACGGCCCGTCTGCGCTCGCCGTATGTCAAGGTGTTCGAAGAGGAGCGCGAACTCACCGTGATGCTGCTGATTGATGTCAGCGGCTCGCGCGCGTTCGGCACCACTGTCCGCAGCAAGCAGGACCTGGCCACCGAAGTCGCCGCCGTTCTCTCTTTCTCCGCATCCATCAACAACGACAAGGTCGGCGCCATCCTCTTCAGCGACAAGGTGGAGAAGTTTATCCCGCCCAAGAAGGGGCGCAGCCACCTGCTGCATATAATCCGCGAGTTGGTTGAATTCACCCCGCAGGACCAGGGTACCGACGTGAGCGAAGCGCTGCGCTATCTGACCAACGCCCTCAAGAAACGCTGCACCGCCTTTGTCCTCTCCGATATGATGGACACCGACGCCGAGGGGCATCCCCGCTACGAGGAGGCCTTGAAAATCGCGGCCAACCGCCACGATCTTTCGGTGATAAACATCTACGACAAGCGCGAGAAGGAGATACCCAACGTGGGGTTGGTGCGCGTGCGCGATGCAGAAACCGGCGCCTCCGCCTGGGTGGACACATCCTCCCGCAGGATGCGCAAGGAGTACGAGAAGCGGTCGCGGCAGGCCGACGAGGACTGCAGGCAGCTGCTCAACAAATACCGCATAGACAACGTGAGCATCGCCACCGACGACGATTACGTGAAGAACCTTACCGGCTTCTTCAAAAACCGTGGACTCAAATGAGAAAATTGATTCTTACGATAGCTCTTTTGGCGGCGTTCACGGCCGGCCGTGCCCAGGACAACCCTGCCAGCAGGCTCAGCCGCGACACCATCCTTATAGGCGACCAGATAGAGTGGATAATCCCGCTGGAGATGGCTCCGGGCGAGAAGTACTTCCTGGAAGACATCGCCGATCCGCCGGCACCCGGTGTGGAGATCATCAAGCCGATGAAGATTGACACCGTGGCCGCGACGCGCAAGAGCGTCAAGGTCGAGGGCAAGGTCATCCTCACCAGCTTCGATTCCGGCAGCTATTATCTGCCGCCGCTGATTGCGATGATAGAGCGCGACGGCGGCAAGGTCGACACCCTTTATATGGAGGGGCCGACGCTGGAGGTTACCACCGTCCCCATAGACACCGCTACCTATGTGATCAAGGATATCAAAGGGCAGATCAAATACCCGCTCAAGTTCAAGGAAGTGGTGCCTTGGATACTGCTGGCGCTGTTGCTGGCCGGACTCATCTGGGCCATCGTCCGCTGGATAAAGATGCGCCGTGCAAACCGCACCTTCCTGGGCAAGCCCATCGTGAAGGATCCGCCGCACATCGTGGCTCTGCGGGCGCTGGATAAGATCCGCAAGCAGAAGCTCTGGCAGAACGACAAGCAGAAACAGTTCTACACTGAGGTCACCGACGCCCTGCGAGTATACATCGCAGACCGCTATGATATAGTGGCGCTGGAGCGTCCTTCTCGTGAGATGCTCGCAGATCTTAAGAAACAGGACATAGAGCCAAGGCTCTACGACAAAATGGAAGAGCTCTTCACCCGGGCCGATCTGGTCAAATTCGCCAAGTATCTGGCCTCTGCAGAAGAGAATGAGGAGGTTATCCCCGACGCCGTTCGCTTTGTGAACGCCACCTATATGAAAGAGATAGACGACGAGAAGAAGGAGGATTAAAGAATGTTTTTTGAATATCCAAAACTGCTCTGGCTGCTCCTGCTGTTGATACCCCTGGCGGCCCTGTATATCTACAGGGAGCTGAAGGGTCGCGCCCCCGCGCTGCAGGTGAGCAACCTCAGGCAGTGGAGCTATAAACCCTCGTGGTTCAAGCGGGCGTTGCGACACGTGCCGTTCCTGCTGAGGATGGGAGCGCTGGCGCTTCTGATAGTGGCCATTGCCCGCCCCCGCGACTCCAAGAACTTCGAGAAGGTCGACACCGAGGGCATCGACATCGTGCTGGATATGGACGTTTCCACCTCCATGCTGGCGCGTGACTTCAAGCCCGACCGCATCGGCGCCGCCAAGGACATCGCCATAGAGTTTATCGCCAGCCGCCCCACCGACCGCATCGGCATCGTGGTCTTCGCCGGCGAAAGCTACACCCAATGCCCCGTTACCACCGACCGCATCACCCTTATCAATATGATGAAGGAGGTGCAGACGGGCCTGATTGAAGACGGCACCGCAATAGGCAACGGCTTGGCCACCGCAGTGGCGCGCCTAAAGGATTCCGACGCCAAGAGCCGGGTGGTGATACTGCTCACCGACGGTGTCAACAACCGCGGCGAAATCGCCCCCGAAACGGCGGCTGAGATTGCCAAGACCTACGGCATCCGCGTCTACACGATAGGCGTCGGCGCCAAGGGTGAGGCCCCCTATCCCGTGCAGACTCCATGGGGCATCCAGGTGCAGAACATGAAGGTGGAGATAGACGAGGAGCTGCTGCAGAAGATAGCCGAGACCACCGGCGGCAAGTATTTTAGGGCGACCGACAATACCAAGCTGATGGAGATTTACGGCGAAATCAACAAAATGGAGAAGAACCGCACCACGGTGGACAGTTTCCCCGTATATTCTGAGCGATATATGACCTTCGCCATCTGGGCCCTGGTGCTGTTGCTGCTGGAGCTGCTGTTCAAGTTTGTCATTTTAAAGAAGCTGCCGTAGTATGATACACATTGCACAACCTCAATACTTGCTGCTTCTGCTGCTGATACCCTTCTTTTTCCTGGGGTATTGGTGGTATCTGCGCGCACAGAAGCGCCGCGCCGCCCGCCTTGGCGACAAGGAACTGGTGGACAAACTGATGCCCGACGTTTCCCACTCCAAGGGGTGGCTCAAGGTGACATTCTTCTCGCTGGCATTCTTCTTCTTTGTTCTGGGCCTGGCGCGTCCGCAGCTGGGCGCCCGCCTGCAGGAGAGGGAGACCAGCGGAGTCGAGATAATGATTGCGCTGGACGTTTCCAATTCGATGCTGGCGCAGGACTATTCCCCCAACCGTCTGGAGCGGGCCAAGCTGGCCATTTCCAGACTGGTGGACAAGCTGGCCGGAGACCGCATCGGCCTGGTGATTTTTGCGGGAGAAAGCTTTGTGCAGCTCCCCATCACCACCGACTATGTATCGGCCAAAGCCTTTCTGAACAGCATCCAGACCGGTTCGATTCCCATCCAGGGCACCGCCACCGCAGATGCGCTGATGACCGCCGCCCGCAGTTTCAGCACCCAGAGCGAGAAGAGCCGCGCCATAATCCTCATCTCCGACGGTGAGGACCACGAAGGCGACGTGCTTGAAACGGCCGAAGCCATTGCCCAGGAGGGCATCAAGATCTACTGCATCGGCGTCGGCAGCCCCAAGGGCGAGCCCATCCCGATGGGGGGCGATATGCTCCGCGACAAGGACGGCAACATTGTAGTAACCAAACTGAACGAGACTTCACTCCGCGAGATAGCCTCGGCAGGCGGCGGCGAGTACGTGCGGGCAGCGGCGGGCGAGTTCGGCCTGAATCCGATTATCGACAATATCCGCAGCATAGAGGCCTCCAAGTTCAAATCGGTGGTGTTCGAGGACTTTGACGAGCAGTATATGTATTTCTTCGGAATTGCCCTGTTCTTCTTTATCCTGGAAATGCTTATCGGCACCAGGCGCAGCCGGGTTAAATTGTTCAAATAGAGATGAAAAAGATATTACTGGTCATATTGATTACCCTTCTTGCAGGCTCCCAGGCATTCGCCCAGGTGGACCGTCGAGAGGTCCGCGCCGGCAACCGCGCCTTCAAGAAAGAGCAGTGGCAGAAGGCGGAGATAGACTATAAGAAGGCGCTGCTGAAGGATTCGACTTCGGTAGCGGCGCAGTACAACCTGGCAAACGCCCTCTACCGGGAAGAGAATTATACCGAGGCAGAGAAGTACGCCAAGTCGGCGCTGGACAGCCTCTCCCGCAGTCAGAAGGCCCCCGACGCATACTTCAACCAGGGCGACATATTTCTGCAGCAGAGGCGTTGGAGCGAGGCGATAGAGGCTTTCAAGAGTTCGCTGAGGCTCAGACCGGACGATATGGACGCAAAAAGCAACCTCGCTTATGCCCAGAAGATGCTGGAAAAGCAGCAGCAGGATCAACAGCAGAACCAGGATCAGAACGACGACCAGAACCAGAACAACAATCAGAACAAAGATCAGAATCAGGACCAGAACAAGGATAACCAGGATCAAAACCAGGATCAGAATAAAGACCAGAACGACGACAAGCAGGACAACCAGGACCAGAACCAGGATCAGCAGCAGAATCAGGATCAAAACCAGGACCAGCAGCCTCCAAAGCAGGACAATCAAAACCAGAAGATAAGTCCCGAGGCGGCGGAGCAGATGCTGCAGGCGATCCAGGCCCAGGAAGACCAGACGCAGGAGAAGGTGAAGAAGGAGAAGGCCGCTGCCCTAAAGTCGCGCCAGAAAGAGAAAAATTGGTAAGATGAAACGATATATCTCATTGTTGATGCTGTTTGTCTGCGGCATGCTGCAGGCCCAGACACTCTCCATAAGCGCTCCCAACGTGGTGGCCACAGGAGAACCTTTCCGCGTGGTGTTCACCGCCGACGGCAAGATCTCCGACTTTGAGTGGGCCCCTTCCGCCGGCCTAACCCTGATGTGGGGTCCTCAGAGGGGAACCAACAGCAATACCACCATCATCAACGGCAAGGTTGAGTCCAGCCGTACCGAGACCTATACTTACCTGCTTAGCGCAGATGCCAAAGGCACTTACACAATTCCGGCGGCGACCTGCAAGGTGGGCGGCACACAGTGCACCAGCCGTTCCGTAACCGTTGAGGTTGTGGACGATGGCGGCAGCGCACAGCAGCAGGGCGGTCAGGGCAATCAGGGTAGCCAGAATCAGCAGAGCGGTCAAAGTAGTTCTGGCTCTGCATCACAGGGCAATCAGAGCAGCGATCCCGCCATCACAGGCACCGTCTCCAACGAGGATATCTTCATGCGCCTGAACTTGAGCAAGACCACCGCGGTCAAGGGCGAGCCCATCACGGCGGTGCTCAAACTCTACACCCGTCAGGACATCGTGGGCTTTGAGGACTTCAAACTGCCCACCTTCAACGGCTTCTGGAGCAAGGAGACCTACGCTCCTTCCAACCTGGAGTTCAATACGGAGAACATCAACGGCAAGATATACAAGACCACCGTCATCCGCCGCTACATGCTCATTCCACAGCAGGAGGGCACCATCAATATCGAGCCCGCCGAGGCGGTTTGTCAGTTGCGGGTGCGTGCCGGCGGCCGCGGCAGGACCATCTTCGACGATTTCTTTGACAATTACACCAACATCCGCAAACGGGTGTCCACCGGCAGTATCAATGTCCGCGTGACGCCGCTTCCGGGCGGTGCACCATCGTCTTTCGGCGGCGGAGTGGGACAGTTCAACATCACCGCCCGCTTCTCCAACGATTCCATATCGGCCAACGAGGCGGCCTCTCTGATTGTGACCGTCAGCGGCAAGGGCAATGTCACGATGCTATCGGCTCCCAAGATCGAATTCCCCAACGATTTTGACGTATACGACGTCAAGACCACCGACCGCTCGGAGGCCAATGGCACCGGCGGCAGCCGAGTGTTTGAATATCCCTTCATTGCCCGCAGCTACGGCGATTATACCGTCGGCCCTATCAAATACAGCTATTACGATTTGTCAAAGGGCGCGTATGTCACCACCGAGGCGCCTGCAGTCGCCATCAAGGTCTCTTCCGACGGAATGGATGCGGCTGCCCAGCA
Organism: Bacteroidales bacterium; assembly: GCA_016290415.1. GTDB lineage: Bacteria > Bacteroidota > Bacteroidia > Bacteroidales > UBA932 > Equibacterium. The sequence goes on along the minus strand of JAEETP010000002.1, from coordinate 81,045 downwards.
GGGCGGCGTGGTTGGCGGCGGAGTGCGCCAGGGCGTCAAGGATATAGGCACCGACATCCGCTATATCGCCACCGGCAATCCGGGCTTGAAGAAGTCGGGCAGCTTCTTTATCACTTCTTGGCCGTTCTACGCGATTCTGGCGGCCATCATCGCCCTCTTCTTCATACTGTGCGCCATTCTGGACAAGGTGCGCGAACGCCGTGCCGACGTGGCTGGAACCCGCAACCGCAAGGCCAACCGGATGGCCACCGAGCGCTTGCGCCGCAGCAAGGACTACCTGAAGCAGGGCCTGGTTGGCGCTTATTACGAGGAGTTGCACAAAGCCGTTATGGGCTACATCAGCGACAAACTCACGATGCCCGTTTCTGACCTGAGCAAAGACAATATCTGCGAGGCACTCGCATCCCGCGGCGTGCAGCAGCCTGTAATTGACCGTCTTATGAATATCATATCGACTTGCGAAGCGGCGCGCTATGCGCCCGACTACACTCCGGAGCAGATGGAAGACCAGTACAAAGAGGCTCTGGAGACAATTACCGCCATTGAATCGGGTGTTAAACGCGGCGCCAAGGGTGCCAGGAAGGCGGTGGCTGTGATAGCGGCATTGCTGATAGGCTTCAGCGCATTCGCTGCCGGCGAACCGCTCTGGGACGATGCTGCAGCCGACTATAGCGCAGGGCAGTGGCAGGAAGCTCTGGACAAGTATCTGCAAATCGAGCAGATGGGCCAGACATCGGACCGCCTGTGCTACAATATCGCAAATGCCTATTACAAGACCGGTCAGCTGGGTGAGTCGATTCTCTATTACGAAAAGGCGCTCAAGCTGAATCCCGCCAACGCAGATGCCAAATTCAACCTGTCCATCGCCCGCGAGTCGGTTCTGGACCGCATCGAGGTCGTGCCTGTATTCATCCTGATAAAATGGGTTCGCGACGTCAAATACCTTCTCTCCAGCAACGCCTGGGCTTGGGTAACGCTGGCGCTGATGCTGCTGGTGGCGGCTCTGCTGCTCGGATTCAGATACTTCCGCAGCCGCGGCGGCCGCACGCTGGCGTTCGTTCTGGCCTGCATCCTGTTTGTGGCAGCTATCGCTTCGTTCCTGTTCTCCGTCAGTGAACGTGCCGACGTAATGGGCCGCGACGCCGCCGTTGTCATGATTCCGGTATCATCTGTCAAGAGTTCGCCGGGAGAAGAGGGTAAATCGCTCTTCATCCTTCACGAAGGGACTAAGATCAAGCTTCTCGACTCTCTTGGCGAGTGGTACAAGGTAGAGATCTCCGACGGTCGTCAGGGATGGATGCGCTCCGGCGACGTAGCGGTTATATAAGGCTGTCCATCATCATCAAGGTGCGGATGCTGTAGTATACGCAGTTGGCCCAGATGTCATCCTGTTCGAACTGCGTTTCGCTGTTGGGAACGGTGGGCATCATGCCGGTCTCTGGATGCTGTATCTTGATCAGTGAATCCACAAGCGCCCTGGCCTTTGCCAGGCACAGTTTATCGCCGGTCTTCTTGTAGATGTGCATGAAGTTGATGGCCACCTTGGCGATGCTGGCATCCACCGGGTTTTTCCAGTGATACTGTTCGAATACGAAGGGTGTTGTGAATACGCTGTCCACGGCGCTGAGGGCGTCGGCCTCGTACTCTATCGCGGAGTGCCAGCGGGTGAACTGGTCCTCTGCCCAGCGGGCAATTTCCTTGCAGGCAGCAAGGTCGCGTTCGGTCTGCTCCGGCTTGGTCATAAGGTATTCCAGGCAGTCGCCGGCGGTGCAGTGCGTCAGGTTCTGGTAGGGAACCTTGTCCTCAATCGGTACGTCCTCGAACTGGCCGTCAAAGTGGAAGCCGGAGATAGTATTGTCCCACATCCATTTTTCACCCTTTGCAACCATATCCTCGAATCCGTCTATGCCGTATTTCACCTTGAGGCGGTTTGCCAGCATCAGGATGTCGGCGGGCAGGCAGCGGGCATCGTTAATTGGCTCGCCGGTTTCCCAGTTGACCTTTACGGGCCATGAACCGTCCTCCGCCTGAAGCTTCTGATATGTCCTGGCGATGCCCAGGGCGTGGTCAAAGTATTTCTGCTCTTTTGTCAAATCATAGAGGTCGAGCAGGGCGTTTGCGGCGTATGTCGGCTCCAGGAACATCGTCTTGCCTACATTAAACCGGAGCACGCTGGTGTTGAATTCGTTGTTCTCTCCGTAGTAATATGTAGGCGGAAAGAATGCGAGCGGAGCGCCTTCCTTCTGTGCACAGCTGATAAGGCCGTCACAGGCGTTGATGGCCCTACGGAGGGCTTCATCGTGATATTCGGGCACTTCGCGCGCCAGGAAACACTCGGTCTGGGCAATTCCGCTCCAGATCTTGCAGGCGTAGCAGTTGTAGAAGTAGATGGTGTCGGGTTTGCTGCCGTTGGCCCAGCTGCGCCCCAACGGACTGTCATGCAGCGCCTTGGCGGCCCTTATCGCCGATTCCCTGTAGCCGATGGGGGCGGGTTCGTAGGGGCCGTGGAAGGGGTTGTCCTTCTCAAAAGAGACGGTCTGGAGCTCGCCAAGAGGTTCTCCCTGGGCGTCATTGGCCTGTACCGTCAGCGTCACGGGGCCCACCGGAATCTCCGTCCAGATGTCGCTGATGGCGGCGCGGGGGCTTTCGTTGTTGAAAGAATAAGACTGTTCGCCAGCCACGGCGGTGTAGGTATAGCCCGCTGCGTTTTCCACGTCGTCAAAATCAAAGACAGGGGCGTAGATATACTTGGTGGCAAATTTGTTCCAGAAAGGAGTTTCTCCGCGTACACCGGGGTGAATTGGCTGCAGGTACTCTTCCAGAGCCAGCGCGTTCAGTTCATCATAGTTCAGTTCGGGGGCGGATTGCTTTCCGGTGCAACCGGCCAGAAGCAGGCAAAGTGCTGCTGCGAATATCGGAAGGGACTTTTTCATAGCAATGCGGGTTTACTGTACAAATATACAATAAACCCGCACCGTATGCAAGCCGTTAAGGCCTCTTACTCTCTGCTGAAGATAAAGACGCAGCTGATGGCCGCCACCATACCGCAGATCTGCCAGATAGACGGCATTGCGTCCAGTCCGGCTATTGCCAGTAGCACGATGGAGAGCAGGCAGCAAATGACCGGCGAGCAGGCGTCGGCCAGCGGCGCAATGACCATCGCCTTGCCGTAGCGGTTGGCGTATACCAGCGTGAAGGCGCCGATGGCGTTAAGGATCTGCACGAAGAAGACCTTGGTGGGAACGGACCAGCCGTATGCAGCCAGTTCAGAAGGGGACTTGAGCAGGAACGCCACGGGAATGAGCACTACCGCCGCGATGGCCATATAAACGAACACGCTCTCGGCGTCGGGGGTGTGGTTGTTGGCCAGTTTCATTACGAAGGCCTGAATGCCCCAGCAGATGAACACCACGGCCGCCAGAAGTATCCAAATCCAGCTTGTTACCGTGCCTTCCTTGTCAGAGGGTATGGCAAAGCAGATAATGGCTATAAAGGCCAGTATAATGCCCAGAATGCCAAGTTTGGAGACCTTCTCCTTGAGGATTGTGGCCGAAAGCAGCACGGTGACGATTGGAGCCACCGAAATCATGGGCATCACCAGGTAGGAGGGGGCGTATTTGAGCGCCAGGAACAGCACCAGCTGTCCGCCGGCTCCCAGCAGGCCCACGCCCATGCTCAGGGCGACGGTCTTGGGGCGCACGTCCAGTTTCCACTTAATGTTGAACAGCGCGAAAATGGCGCAGGGAATCATGGAGATGGCCCAGATTACATACACCATCTCTGAAGGGAAGTTCTTGGGAATTCCCAGATATGTGTCGCCCAGGGTGGGGTCGGAGAAAGTCATCCAGACGCCCCATGTTAGCATGGTTATTATGGCATACAGCAGCCAGTTGTGTTTCTTCTGTGTCATGGTTCGGGGTTATAGATTCCCGGTCAGGCCGGGAAAGACGTATTATCGAAGGGAATGACGTATTAATGTATGAAGGAGGCGATGAGGGAGCCCCACTCGGCGTTCTCTTTGATGCCGGTGAAAAGCTGCGCACCGGGTCCCCAGGCATACACGGGCACGGCGATGCCGTTGTGGCTGTCGTTGCCGAAGGCTACGCCGATTTCACCTTTTTCGAGGTCGCCGTCCTGGAGGGTGAGGGCGCCGGTGGCATGGTCGGCGGTGACAACCACCAGCGTATGGCCGTCGGCGGCCGCCCACTGGAGCACATCGCCCAGAGTGCGGTCAAAATCCAGCAGTTCTTCCATCGCCTTTTCTATGTCGTTGGCATGCAGCCAGTCATCTATGCTCGAGCCCTCGAGCATCACCACGAAGCCCTTGTCACCGGAAGCTTCGTTCAACAGGTCCAGGCATCGGGCTGTCATATTGCGGTAGAGGTCACCGCGTTCGGCCGCCACGGGCAGATTGTCATCTGCGAGCAGCGCCAGGACCGGTAGCTGTGCCGCCATAAGTTCCTCTTCCGTAGCTGCGTAGTTATACCCCTTGGCCTTCATCTCCTCCACGATATCGCGGCCGTCCTGGCGTTTGGAACCAAAATAGTCGCGGCCGCCGCCGGCTATGAAATCGACGCCGCACTCGGTATAGTCGGCGATGATGGCGTCGTAGTGATACCGGTCATCGTCGTGGCAGCAGAAGTCGCACGGAGTGGCATCGGCCATGTGGCAGGTGACCACCACGCCAGTCTTCTTGCCCAGTTTCTGGGCCTTGTCCAGCATAGAATAGAGCGGTTCGTTGGCGGGATTGCAGCCCACGTGGCTGTTGGCTGTTTTTTCTCCCACGGCCAGGGCTGTGCCGCCAGCAGCGGAGTCGGTAATCAGATCGCTAGTGCTGTAGGTGCGTGAGAGGCCGGTATAAGGCATATTGTCCAGATTCAACTTGCCGTGGTTCAGAACCCAGGCGCAGCTGACCTGCTCCAGACCCATACCGTCTCCTATCAAAAAGATGACGTTTCGCACCTCCGCATCAGGGGCGGGGGAGGTTACACTTACGATGTCGTAGGTTTTTTCTGTAGTGTAATACTGCAGCTGTGGACCATGCTCTTCTGTCTGTTTTGGCTTGCAGGCAACCACAATGGTCATGACTGCAAATAAAATGAATAATGCTTTTCTCATATCTACAAAGATAATCATTATTGAATAAAAAACGTTTTATTTTTATCAAAACGAAAGGAATCGAAACACATAAATGAAACAGATAATCATTATATTTGCCAAAGATTGATTATTATTCATCACTAATTAATACCGATATGAAACTCCGATTATTCCTTTTAGCCTTTCTGGTCCCGGTTTTGATCAGTTGCGGTGAGAAACCGATACCCGCGCCGGAACCTGCCGAGGCCACTATTACCGTTATCAGCGGTGACATCACGCTGGAAGTAGGCAAGACCGCGCAGATCAATGCCGTAACCAACTCGACAGCCACAATTGCATTTTCTACTGCAGATGCAGCAGTTGCAACAGTATCCGCTACAGGCGAAGTGACAGGCGTGAAGGCCGGCAATACGACCATCACACTTAAGGTTGATGCCGTTGAGAATATGTTCACTGCGGCAGAGACAACAGTCAAAGTGACTGTGACGGCATCAGATACACCGTCAGAAGATCCTTATGCAGATGCGGCACCGGAGCTTAAGGACGGCGATGTTGTATTGTCTACCGACGCCAACGTAGAGAAATTCCTCACCGACGTTCATTACAACACCCATGACTACTCATCCACAGAGTTGCTTACCTGGGCAAAGGCAAACGATGTTTCGGTTTGTCCCGGCAACTCTGACAGAGCCCAGTCATACTCAATCAGATGGACTCCGGAACCTAACGGCGGCGATGTTACCGTTACCGTTTCCGAACCGACCCGCGACTGGGTTTACACTGCAAATGCAGAAGTCGGCTATGTTGATATCACCAACCTTCTGCCCAATACCCACTACACATACAAGGCTGTGTCCGGTAGCAAAGTGCTTGCTCAGGGCGCTTTTGATGTCACAGGTAAAGTACACCAGCTGCACATCAAGACTATGGTTCGCAACGTACGCGACCTTGGCGGTTGGAAAACAACAGATGGCAAAACCGTGAAATATCGTTATGTATATCGCGGTGGACGTCTGGAATCAAGCAAGGTTTCCAAGAAAGGAAAGACTGCCCTCAAGACAGAAGGCATAAAGGCCCAGCTGGACCTTCGCGGCCATACCAGCAGCGGTAGCCAGGAATATATGAACAGGGAAGAAAGCATCCTTTATTCCATCTGGGGCGATGAATTCGCATTCTGCTCTCCGTCCATCGAAGAGGGTTACGCCCAGATGCTCAGGGACGACAAGGAGAAAACCCGCCAGTGCATGCAGTTTATTATGGACTGCGTGGATCAGGATAAGCCCGTTTACTTCCACTGCTCCCTTGGCCGTGACCGAACCGGCACCATTGCGATGCTGACTCTGGGTATCCTTGGAGTTCCGGAAGGCGATATCTCCCAGGAATATGAACTTACCCAGTTCGCTCCTCCCGGCTATGCTACATCTGATGGCGAGCATACTAAGATGACCCGTCTGGCAGATTACGATGGTGCAGCCAATGTTATCTGGGGCTATGCAGGCGGCGGCTCTTTCCAGGATGGCGTCAATGCATACCTCCTTGAGATCGGCATCTCCCAGGCTGACATCGACAAGTTCAAGGCAAAAATGATCCAGTAGAGATCATTCTCAATACAGATATAATAAACCCCGGAAGCCGAACAGCATCCGGGGTTTATTATGTAACATCAGCAACGGTTATCTATCGTTGGGAGTAATGTTGCTGATGCTGGTTTCTGAGGTGGGAATCTGGTACTGGATCTTGGGACTGGTGTAAGGGATAATCTCGCACACCGTACGGCTGGGGAAGCGACGGTCAATGTCCCGCTCGTTGCGAAGGAGGTCTGTAATACGGAATCCTTCGTAGAAAAGCTCCAGACGACGCTCGTCAAGCACGGCGTCCAGAACGTCGGGATAACCGCGGCGGGCCAGATTGCCGGTAGTCATAAGTGCATCGCCCTCTAGCCCGGCACGGGTTCGGATAACATTGATGTCGGCCAGCGCCTTTTCAGTATTGTGCAGATGAGCGTAGGCCTCGGCACGGTTCAATACCACTTCGCCATAGCGGAGCATGATGATGGAGGCGGTCAGGGGAAATGCACAACCTTCCTGATGGCTGAACTTGTTGCAGAACCAGGTAGGATAGCCGCCAGGGCGGATGCTATAGCCGTTCTGTTCCCAAATAATGCCGCCGCTCTTGAGAATTTGCGGGGTGGGCATCACTTTGCGCACATAGCAGCGGGTATGGGCGGCATCATCAAGGATGTAACCCGGGAATTCTTCGCAAATCTTTGTGGAAGTGTTGTCCGGGATGGCCGTATATGCCGTGTTGTCCTTGGTGAACGAGTATGTACCATCGCCGTTGTCGGTGACGCTGGAGGAGAGGGTCTTTGTCTCCTTATCCACATTGGGATATGTAATGACCTGGGTTAGACAGTGGTTGACATCGTCCATTTCACCCCATGTCACCATCAGTCCGGGCTGCGAAAGATGCAAGCGTACCAGGTCTGTGTAACGTTTGTCCTGGGGGAAGCGCTCCATCAGGTCCAGAAGGGGGTCTGCTACGTAAAGTTCTCCCCAACCGGTAAGCTGGGTGCCGTCGGGCGAGTCGAACATACTGGCGACGTTGCCTTTGGGATTACGGTTCGCCATATCGCTGTCGGTGACGTTTACGCACCAGAGTACCTCCTTCGATGTCTGGGATTTTGCATAAAGATCGGATACTTCTTCCTCAAGATGACTTGCGGGGTCGTTTCCGAGAATCTCGCTGCAGGTATCAATGCACTTCTGCCATTCGCCCTTGTACAGGTATAGCCTGCCCAGCAGGGCCTGTGCGGCCTCTTTGCAGACATACCCGTTGTTACCTCTTCTGTTCTCAGGACTCATCAGGCGGATGGCTTCAAGCAGGTCGGCCTCTATGTCGTCGTAGCACTGGCCTATGGTAGAACGTTCGGTTTTTTCATAGCCCTCCTTGCCGATGCGCATTATCACGCCAGGATTGTCTGCACCAAAGCTGTAAGGCTTGGCAAACAGGTTGCAGAGGGTAAAATGGAAGAAAGCACGCAGGAAATAGTTCTCTCCCTTGACCTGCTTGTTGAAGTCACTGTATTCATCCAGTCCCATGATGTTTGCATTGGCGGCATAAATCAGCCTGTAGCAGATGTACCACATGTAGTCGGAGTTCTCGGTTTCGGCACCGTCCATATAGGTGGCAGATGTCCAGAAGGCATCCGTACTGGTGTTGGAATAGCAGATGTTGTCGCCTTTGAGTTCATTCAGCAAAACATACTGTCTGATAAAGGTGTTGGCTTCGCTGGTATGGTACTCGGTGTAGTCCTTCATCAGGGCATAGATACCGTCAGTGGTGTAAACTGCGGCGCCCGGACTGCTGGCAAGCGCGGCGCTGGTCAGCGAGTCGGATGCAACGTAGTCCAGATTAATACAACCTGCAAGAAGCAGGGAAACAGTTATAATTGAAAGTATCTTTTTCATGGCTTCTTCGTTTTAGAATTTGAGGTCGATGCCAAAGACAAAGGATCTGGGCACTGGATAGTTGTCGTTGAACATGCCCGCCAGCGACCAGGAAGTACCCTCCAGACGTACCTCAGGGTCAGCCCCGGAGAACTTGGTAAAAGTTAGAACGTTGTCTGCGGTGAAATAAATACGGCCGCCCTGTATGAAATTCTTGAACAGGGGCTTATTGATGTTGTACGCTACCGTGACGTTCTTCAGGCGGAGGAAACTGCCGTCCTCCAGATAACGGGAGGAGACGGCGTTACTCTTCTTGTTGCCGTTCTGAGTGGGTCTGGGGTGGGTTGCGATAGCGTGTGTGCTTTCGTCGGCCGGATCCCAGCGGACCCATCCGAGGCCGTTGTTGATGCTCATCATATTGTAGTCGATGTAGGAACCGTCTGAGTCTATGGTGTTACGGGCGGCGTTGTAAATCTTGTTGCCGTACACGCAAAACAGGTTTGCGTTGAGGCTCCAGTTCTTCCATGCCAGGAAGGTTGTCATACCTCCGGTAAACTTTGGCGTGGCAGAACCGACCATACGGAAGTCGGCCAGGGCGTATGCATTGGTGGTTTCATAAGAACCATCCTCAGTATATGCGGGCCAAAGTGTTACTTCTGTAGACATCTCTTTGGTGGGGTTCCCCCTTTCGTCCAATACGTAGTAGAGCGGCTTGCCCGATTCGTCTTTCTGCTTGTTGTACACTTTCCACATAGGCTCTCCGTTCTCCGGGTTCACACCGGCCCATTCGGGCATATACCATGTATATATGTCGTGTCCCTCGCAGATAATCTGTTCTACCGTCGGGGTGCCATCACCGCGGCGGAATGCACCGTTCGGCAGGTATTTAACCCTGTTGCGGTTCAGACCAAAGTTCAGGCCGATGTTCCAGCGAAGGTCCTTGTTCTTGATGATATCGGCATCAAACGCAATCTCGATACCCTTGTTATTGATGGTGCCGATATTTGCCGTGAACTTTGTAAAGCCGGTTGAGGGCGCCTGCGGCACGTCCAGCAAAAGGTTGGTATTGTTGGTATTGTACACGTCCAGCGACAGATTGATGCGGTCTATCAGGCGCATATCCAGGCCGATGCTTGCCATGTGGGCTGACTCCCAGCCCAGAAAGTCATTGGGCATTCTCTCTGCTACGGCCACCACCTTGTCGTTGTAGGTATTGCTGGTGGCAAAGGAGTCCTGGTAGAGGAACGGCTCAATGTCGGAGTTGCCGGTGACACCGTAGCCAGCACGCAGTTTGAGAAGGTCAAAGGCTCTCAGATTTTCCATGAATGGCTCCTTGCTGATGATCCATGCGGCGGAAACACCAGGGAAGAAACCTCCGCGTGCCTTGGGGGCAAACTTATATGTGCGGTCGTAACGGATGGATGCGGTGGCAATGTATTTCTCCATGTACGAATACTGTGCCTGTGCCAGAACAGCCCAGGCTGCGGAGTGGTAATCGTTGCCCCATACGCTCATGCCCGTTCCGCTCACGCTGCTGAGGGCTTGCATTCCGGTAGGCATGTCAACGCCGCCGGCACCCATGCCTTCAGTATATCCCCATCCAACCTCATAGCCGACGATGCTGCTGAGGGCGTGAGCGTCAAAATTCTTGTGGAACTTGAGCAGTTCTGTGAGACCTACGCTCCATCCGCGGCCTGAATCCTGAGATATCTTACCTTTGTTCTTGACCTCTGTGTTGGTACGGCTGTCCAGATATGTCCTGCTGTTCCAGTTGGATGAACCCAGTCGGTTGTTGCTGGTGAAAGTGAGCCAATCGGTGATGTTCCATACCAGTTGGACATCGGCCACGATGTCTTCTCCCCAGCTCTGGCTGCTGTTGTAAAGTACGGAGTGGAATGGATTGTACTGCTCCTTTCCGTACCATGTTACGCCTTCTCCTTCATTCATACCTATGGCCAGCGGCTTGCCTTCGGCGTCGAACGGGTTGTCCCATGGCATTCCGTTGTAGGCAGTTGCGATATCCTTCCAGTCGGTATACGAAGTGCTGTGGCTGCGGTTGTAACCCAGACGCACATTCATGGTAACCTGCTCGCCGATAGGGGCGGAGAGGTTCAGACGGGCCGAATTGCGGTCGTATGCCGTGCCAATCATAGAACCTTCTTCGTCGTAATGGTCGATGCTTGCAAAGTAGCTCATTCGTCCCGCCATACCTGCCGCAGATACATAATAGTCCTGCACGATACCTTTCTTGAATATGTTGCCATACCAGTCGTAGTCCTGATCCAGCAGGCTTTCGGGGCGTTGGGAGGCAAAGTTCTTCTCGCTCATCATCATGCGCTGGGTTTCGTAGAGTTCTTTGCTGTCCATAGGGTGGTAACGGCCGGAGAGGGACTGCTTGATACCTGCACTGGCCTTGAAGTTGACATCGGTGCGGCCGCGGTCCTTTGCGCTCTTGGTGGTGATCACGATGACGCCGCCCGCTGCGGAAGCACCGTAGAGGGCTGTGGCAGATGCATCCTTGAGGATGGTGACTGTCTCTACGTCATTTGGATTGAAAGTACCGCCGGCGATGCCGTCCACTACATAGAGCGGGTCGGCGCTGGCCGAAATGGAACCTGTACCGCGGATACGGATCTGAGCGGATTCGCCCGGCATACCGCTGGCGTTCATTACCACGACGCCGGCAGCCTTGCCCTGGATCATATTGCCCAGGTCGGGAGTGGAATTGTCCAGGAGTTCTTCGCTGTGCAGCGATACGACGGAACTGGAGAGTTCGTTCTTTTTCTGGGTAGTGTAACCCATCACTACGACCTCGTCCAGAAAGTGGACATCTTCTTTCATGAAGACTTCGATCTTGTTGCGGCCGCCTACAGCCTCCACAACGTCGGAATAGCCGAGGAGGTTGAAGGTGAGGGTGGCATCACCCCCGGCCTTTACGGTGAAGTTTCCGTCCAGGTCGGTAACGGCACCGCCGCCGGTAGAGACAAGCACACCTACGCCAATCAGGGGTTCACCCGTGGCGGCGTCTTTTACAGAACCTGTTACGGTGTTCTGCGCAAGGGCGGTTGTCGCAATCAGACCCAGAAGGATGATTGTAAATAATTTTTTCATATTATATGGTTATTCAGTGATAATGAAATCGTCCAGACCTGACATCTCGTATTTGTATATGTAAGACGTGGAACCATAGTCGTCGCCTATCCATACGCAATTGTTCTTATGGTCTACGCAAATTGATTCCTCGTTTGACATTGTCTTCATGGTATATGAGCCAAACAATTGTTCGGCATCTCCGCTAAGGGCAAAGAACTTGTGGGCTTCGGAATCGGTAACCCACAACCAGTCGGTAATCGGATCATAACACAGACCTGCGATTTCTTTAAAGGCTGGGAACTTCTCCTTGAGACTCTTTCGCCAAATAACCTCTCCCGTCTCCAGATTGCAGAGATAGAGGTATGAACCTGACTGCGTTCCGATATATACGAGCCCGTCCTTATAATATGTGCATCCCTCTGCGCCTGAATTGCCAAAATTGGCGGCATCGGCGATTTTGAAAAGGGACGTTACACCGTTATACCCATTTACGGTGCCGTTGACAGCCTTGTTGCCAACATATTTGGCATAAAAAGACCAGGAGAATATCTCATCCAGATCATCTGCAGGAATGCCGCAAACCACATTGGGCTCACCGCTGATTATGATGTCACCGGTGTCGTAATTGAAAGACATGCCTTCTGAATCAACGGTATAAGCTTTTTCGGAACCGGCGTCATAAGTGTAGATGCCGGTTTTGCCAATAACTTCTCCCGTTACGGAGATTTTTGCAATTTCGCTACCGTCTCCTACGCACCAGAGGAACTCTCCGTTACTGTCTATGCACAGGCCGGACAACTCGTTGACTTTGACGGAATATGAAGTGTAGTTGGTTACTTCCGGCATATGGGGTTTGCCGCCGCTGTAAGGCTGAAGTAAGGATGTGATATCGCCCAGCTCAAGGAATTTGCCGGGTTTGAGGATGGCATCTTCTGTATATGTATACGTGGCTGTCCACTCATCGCCCTTGGCGAAATAGAGGGTGAAGCCCCCGTTGAAACTTATGCCGCCCGGGAACCAGAGTGTGGTGAGACTTCCGTCGGAGCCAAGTTGCTCTTCACGGAACGGCCATCCGTCATCCTTGGGTTTTGCGGGAGTCTTCTTATTGGTTGAATACTCGTTCTTGTAACTCTTGTAACGCAGGCCGGGGCGTTGGGTTCCCGCAATGATAAAGCGGTCATAATTTCCTGATACGGTAAAGGAAAGGAATGAAGAAATGTCTATGAACGAGAAATTGTTATCTACCAGATAAGCTTGCGTGAGCATAACGTTGCTCACTGCATAATTGATGACCTGCCCGGTGACCCCGTCCTCCTGTTTTGCGGCATCCGCCGGCCATACGGCATACAGGGGGTCAGGCTCTGTGAGATATTTGAAAAGATCGCCTCCGAGTTCTGCGCTGGCAGTCTTTCCATCGCTGGATATCTGGCTGGCGGTCAATGTAATTACCTGGGCTGCCGGGCCATATCCGCCCTGAACCAGAATCTTGTCACCAACTTCCCACTGCCCTTTGAGCGGGGAAACAGTAAAAGTGTACACTCCCGGCACCGGTTTTCCGTCATCCACCGGGACATCGGCAGTCACCGTCACGTTTATGGTAGTTTCTGCGGCGGAGAACAAATTGGCTACTGCATCTTGCTTAATGGTGGCAGTGGTGCTGCCGGCCTTGATACCCGTCACTTCACCCGTTTCGGAGACTGTAGCTACGGAGGCGTCGGCAATGGTGTAAGTGATGGTGGCGGAGGAGTTTGAGACTGCACTAATCTGTGCGGTCTTACCCTCTGCTACGGTAATGTCAGACGCAGAGATGGTTGCCGGAGTTACCTCTTGCGGAGTTTCTCCGCAAGACAGGGATACAAAGGCCACAATGGCCATTACGGAAAGGATAGATTTTTTCATCGTAAAAAATTAAAGGGCAAGTGTGTAGCCTTTTTCGACGGTACCGTCGGCGGCTACCACAAAGTATATCGGTGTGAGTTGCGGGTCAAAGACAGCCGCTGCATTATTGTCAGACAAGAACTCCCAACCGGAACCGGAGGGGAGGGAACCATGGCCAAAGCATACGGCCAGGCGGTGAACATCGGCCCACTCGGGGTCGGAGGCAAGTATATCAAGTACCTGCCGGCACGACGGGCAGCTCAAATCAAGCACAAGCACCAGGGTGCGCTCGGTAATGGAAGAGCGGCCGGGAACCACGGCCTTGTCTCCGAGCCGGTTATAGCCAATCCACTCCCTTCTCTTGAGGAATGGTTCGCATTCATCGGTCTGGAGCACCGCGTCGGTAACAATTCTTTCCACTGCTTTGTTATAAAGCGTGGCATTCCGGCAGGGAGAATACAGGCTGTAGAACGCTGCGTCAATCCAGTCGGAATATACATAATATGCCACAGAGTCCTTTTTGAGCCTGTCAAAAAGGACATCAATGGCTGCAATCGCATCTGCCTCGGGGGCTTTTACCGCCAATTCTGCAAAGTCTGCAAAACGGTCCTCCGAAAGGCGGATGTCATCTTCCAAAAGAGGGAATTGATCCCAATAACCGCGAACACCCTGTGCCCGGCATCCCGAAAGGAGTGCCAGGCACAAAAGTATCTTCACGGCATATCGCATAAGTATATACTACTTGTTTGTCTTGATTCTCATAAGGTAGCCGTAGCCGTTGCCTGCCTCTTCGTCAATAGAGGAGTTGGGGATATTGGAAAGTTCTTCCCATTTGCCGCCACCGTCGGTATAGAAACGGACACTAGTCTGGAATTCGTCGCCCATAGGCATGGGAATCGTGCTGGCATTGGCAAATTGGTTAAACAGAGCGCGATCTACTTGAATCTCATACTCATTGCCCGAACCTAACCCGGTAACCAACCCGACGCCCGCGTCGGCAAGTTTTACCCAACTGCCTATACGTTGGTTGAACTCTCCTTCAACATAAGGAGCAAATTGGCCGGCGGAAGCCAGTGAACCTTCGATAATCAAGTCATAGTGTTCCAGGAAATAGCTCGTATAGCCGGACTCAAACTCTCCGTCAGTGTTGAAATTAAGACGGATGGGGAGAGTCTCATTAGCATTGGATAGAAGTTCTTCAAGAGACTCTGCATCGTATTTGATGTAGTAGAATACAAAGTCTGCATCTGCGTAGCAGCGGACTTCTTTCACTGCATCCCAGGGAGCGTCGGGATCGCTCACACTCTTGGTGAAGGTGCCGGTTTCCAGCGCACCCCAGTCTGCGAAGTCACCGTCTATTTTGATGGCACTTCCGGAAGGTGTCGGAGGAACGACTTCCTTGGCTGTTACGGTTACATTGATGGTCTTTTCTGCGGCGGAGAATCCTTCTACAGCAGCAACCTTAAGGGTAACGGTGGTGGTGCCGGCCTTTATTCCGGTAACATCGCCGGTAGCTGATACAACCGCGATGGATGCATCGGCAGAAGCGTAGGTAATGGATGCTGTGGAATTGGTGCTGGCAGAGATTTTTGCAGTTGCGCCTTCTTCTACAGTAACGTCATTAGCGGTGATGGTTGCGGCAACGGGTTCCTTCTTGCAGGAAACGAGACCCATCATAGCGATAATTGACAGGAATGCTAATACTTTTTTCATTGTACTGATGATATTGATGGTTATTGGATTTCAAACAATTTGTTCCAGCCTGTCGCCGCATCAAAGACATTCTCGTTGGCGAGGGCTATGCTGTATTCCGGCCGGCCGGCAAGCATCGGGTCTTCAAGGGCGAGGTATATGCTGCCCTTTGCCGACGGCAGAATGAAGTCGGTTTCAACAGAGTGATGGCCCCTCTGCCAAGCGCGGGGGTCCGAACCGAGGGGGAACCGGGCTGTGTCGCCGTTGTCTGAGACAAAGATTATCTCGGCATTTCTGGGATTCATCGGGGCCGCGAAGCCTGCGTTTTCCAGATTGATTAAAAGGTGTGCGGGTTTACCCGCCTCGAATACACTGGACAGGGTTGCATCTTTAAGAACCAGACGGTATCCAAGACGGTTGGTGATTTCGTCCATACACCCCGATTTTTTCCATCGGTCCAGCACGGAGCCGTTGTAACCGCTGTTGAGGTAGGTCCAGTGGTAGTCTTCCATATCCTTTAGACTGGCGGCGCAGGTGCAGTATTGACTCACACCGCAGGTCTCGCCGCCCATAATCATATAGCGGGTTTCTACCTTCCAGAATTCACGGTCGTCATCTTCGTTGTCAAAGGTGCCGTAGTCGTCTGCCGATGCTCCGAAACAGTCGTTGTGCCCGCAAAGGCGGGACAGGGCACTTCCGTTGTGAGCTGTTTGGGCCGACAGGGTGTCCTTTAGTGAGAGATTGTACATCCGCATCTTGAACTGGGGGGTGCGAAGGGCAATCTGACGGCTTGCGGGCAGCGCGTCCAGCAGCGCCTCGGTCAGGCGACGTCGAGGCTCATAATCCTTGTTGGAAGAGGGCTGGAAGTTGAAGTTGTCGGTGTAATACCACTCGCCCCAGACGCCCACAAAGCCGGCCTGGAGCACGAATATTACGTCTGCGTTTTTCTGTAAGAGGGGTTTCAACTGCTCTACGTGGCGCAGAACCACATCTACAGCAGGGTCCCAGGGCTTGTTGCCTTCGGAGTTCTGATATGCAAAGCGAAGAACGCATTTTATGCCGGCTTCCCGCAGGGCGTCCATTGACTTCTGGACCATATCCAGATAGGCCTGCGAAATGTCCCCTTTCATAAAACTGTTAAGGTAGAAGCCGATGTACATCAGGGTGATTCCCTCTTCTCGGAGGGCCCTGGCTTTACTGGCAGAGATGGCTCCGGAAGCCTTGAATATATCCACCGCACCGCCGTAGAATCCCCTTTCTGGGTTTACCACGGGTTTGGTGGCCTCATTAAACACGTTAGTGATGGTAGCAGTCACCTCCGGCTGCTCCGGCTGCTCAGGTTGCTCCGGTTGTTCAGGCTGCTCCTGCTCTTGACCGTCCGGATCGCCATCCGGCCCGGTAGCGTCGCCGCAAGCGGCCCAGAGCATTGCAGATAAAACAATCGCAAGGAAACGGAGCGCTTTCATATGCAGAAGCTAAAGGCTAAAGGTGTAAATTGTATTGAAGCCGGTCTCTTCCTGCCAGGTGTTTTCGTTGGCCAGGCGGATAGAGAACAAAGGGTTGTTATGCAGAGTCTCGCAGGGGTCGGGGAGGTTAAGCGACAGGGTGTACTGCCCCGTAAGCCCTGAAGGCAGGTCTATAGTCTGTTCTATGGTGCTTGTTTCGCCCGGCATCCAAAAGCGCGGGTCGGAATCTATCTTGTAACTAGCCGCAATGCTGCCGTCCTTGTCTGTCAGCACAAACTCTGCATCGCGGGGGTTCATGACGGAGGCGAAGCCGTCGTTGCGTATTTTAAGGACAATCTTGAACGCTTCGCCCGAGCGGGGAGCCTCTGAGAACTGTCCTTCTTCCAGAACGAGCCGGTAGCCCAGCCGCTTCTGGATTTCTTCCATGCAACCCTCTGTTCTCCAGCGCTTGAGCACGCTGGGGTGATAGCCGAGGTTGAGGTAGGTGAAATGCTGTGCTGCAAGGTCTTTCAGGGCGCCTTTGTATTTTTCTGTCCCATCGCAGTGGCAGAACTCTGCCAGTTCGCAGGACTCTCCGCCCATTATGGTATATTTGGTCTCGGCTTCCCAGTACTGGCGATCTTTGACACCGACAAATGTGCCCACGTCGTTGGCACTGGACAGGTAGCAGTCGTTGTGCCCGCCAATGCGTGCCTTGGCGGTGGGAAGGTGAGCTTCTGCGTGGGTTATGGTGTCTTCCAGGGAGAGCCCGTAAAGCCTCATCTTATAGCCCGGGGTGCGGAGCTCTATCTGGCGGCTTTCCGGTATGGCGGCCAGAAGTGCATCTACCAGGGCTTTCCGGTCTGAAGTGGCGCCGAAATGATCGGTATAATACCATTCGCCCCAGCTGCCTATAAAGCCGGCCTGAACCACGAATATCACATCGTAGAACTCCCGTAAGAGGGGAGTCACCTGCTCCAGATGTCTGTGTACCTGCTGGGTCGTTGCATCCCAAGGTTTGTCTTTGGCATCGAAGCCATTGGAATAGGCGAAACGAAGGATGCACTTCATTCCGCCGTCGCGGAGCGACTGGAATTTTTTACGTATGGTCTGAAGATACTCTTCAGAGATATCAGTTTCTACATAGTCCGTGAGGTAGAATTCCAGCAGATACAAGGAGCGGCCTTGCTTGCGTGAAGCCTTTATTACGGCATCGGCAATGCCCTGCCCGGTGGCAGAGTGGGTCTCGGACGCCTGGTAGAAACCGCGTTCAGGATTCGGGAAATTCTCTTCGGAAGCGGTGTAAGTGACTGTTTCCAACTTCTCTTGAGGTTCCACGGGGTCGGGATTCTTGTTGCAGTTAGCAGCCATCAAGGCCGGGATGGCAGCTATAAGGACAATTCTGCTGAAATGTTTCACGGCTATTTTTTTTTGAAAAACCATAGGCAGGTCCAAAACGGGCTCTGCCTATGGTTAGTATTGATAAAAATGTTATTTCTGAGTAGTCACTACCAGCAGAGGCAGATATCCTGTAGCGTTGCTCTCGTCGGGTGCAGTGCTGGGCAGAATACCTACAGAGTCCCAGTTCTGCTGGATGTCAAAGCCGATTCCGAAGACATCTGCAACGGGATAACCTACGTCCTTGAGCATAGAGCGGTCAATCTTGAATTCATACTTGCCTTCGACGCCGGCACCTTCACCGACACCGCTGCCGTCGCCAATGAGTGGCGGGTCGCTCCAGCTCCAGCCGCTTTCACCGTCTGCGCCGGTCCAACTGCAGACAGCGGGGTCATAGGAACCAAGTTCGCCGCCTTCTTCACCGCCGCCATAAATCCAACCCTCAAGCAGGATATCTGTGCATGCTTCTGCGAACTCATCACTATAGCCACCTGTGGAAGCGTCGCCATCGGTGTTGATGTAGCAGTGGAAAGGTACGTGCTCAACCCCGGGTACAGCCTCGATGGCATCGGTATCCCACTCAAAGTATACATAAATGAAGTCGGGATCTGCGTAAACCTTGCAGTGAGTGAGTGCAGGGTGGGTAGCTTCTTCGTCACCATAAGTCTTGGTGTAAGAATTTGAGGGCAGAGCAGCCCAGTCAGCAAAGTCACCGTCGATTACGATGGCAGCGCCAGAAGGGCCGGGGCCGGGGCCGGGGCCTGCCTTTGCAGTAACGGTAACCTTAATGCTCTTTTCAGCTGCGGTGTAAGCATCCTTAACGGCAGCTACCTTGATGCTGATGTTGGCAGAACCGGCCTTTACGCCAGTCACAGTGCCGTCGGCAGCTACTGTAGCAACAGCAGTGTTGTCCGAAGCGTAGGTGAGGGTTGCAGAGGAGTTGGTGGAAGCATTGATTTTTACAGTGCTGCCCTCTTCAACTGTCACGTCACTAGCGGTAATGGTGGCCTGAGCGGGCTCCTTGTTGCAGGAAACGAGACCAACCATGGCAAAGATTGCCAGAAGTGTTAGAACTTTCTTCATAATGATCTGATTAATAGGTTAGTAAATAGGTTTATAAATTAACTGGAATTATCTTGGATTCTGCTCTATGCCGGCCGAGTTGATCTCATCCTGAGAGATAAGCATTGCTATCCTGAGGTCTGTGGGCTGGATAACTTCCCAAGTATGGTAGCCGACATAACGACGGTCCAGAGGGAGTTGGTTGCGGAGCATATCGAAATAGCGGTGGCCTTCGAAGCAAAGTTCCATACGGCGCTCGTCAAGTACGACCTCCAGAACATCTTTGTATCCGAATGCCGAATAATTGTTCATTTCGGGAATGCCGGCACGGCGGCGGATAGTGTTCACGTCTTCCAGAGCCTTGCCGTTGTCGCCCTTGTGGGCATAGGCCTCGGCACGGTTAAGCACCACTTCTCCCCAACGGAGGAATACGGGTGAGGTCAGCATAGGATTGCCGCCCTGGCCGCAGAATTTGGTGTTGTAGTAGCGCATATAGAAGCCGCCGTTGTCGGTACGGCCGATTGCAGCCCTGTAGCGGGCGTCGGCATCAGACTGCCTTTCGGCATATCTCTCACCGGTTTCGGGGTCGGTCTTCTTGCCGGGGGTGGCGTGGTTGGGGCCGGGACGCACCCATACACGTTTCACGCCGTCAATCTCCTTGCCGGGGAAGTTGGGGTCGGAATTCTCTACGAAATAGATGGTGTCGCGTCCATCGTGAAGAATCTGACGCTTAGCCACGTGGTCGTAGTATTTGAATACGGGAACCATCTTGCCGCTGCCTGCGGGATATTCTTCCTCTCCGATCTTCTCTCCCTGAGACTGGAATTTTACGTTGCCGGATGCGTCTGCTTTAGCCGCAATGGCAACCGCGCCGGTGCAGTAGTCGCCGGAGCCGCCAGGCACAGGATAAACTACAGAGAGGGTGCCGTTCATAGCTGTCTGCATCTCCTCGTATGTCTTCTGGGCCTTGTCGTTGCCTTCCTTTGCAGGGCGGGGATCAATCATACGGAAGTATGCCTTGAAGCGTTTGTCCTGGGGATAGCGGCGGAAAAGGTCAATCAGGTTCTCACTCCAGTAGTGCTCGCCCCAGCCGATGGTCTTGCCGCCATCCAGAGGAGCTTTGATGTACATAGAGGCGATAGAGGCCTCGCCGTGATCCTGGGCCCACTCGTGGGTGTCTTTCAGATGGATGCACCAGATAGTTTCGGGGTGATCGAAAGTGTGTGAGGGGTAGTCGGCGTAGTCATAGCCGGCAAGTGAGGCGGGAGCAGTTGCCAGAAGCTCGTTGCACTCGTCTATACACAGCTGGTCTTCACCCATAGTGAGGTATACGCGCGAGAGCAGGGCTGCCGCTGCTTGCCAGGAGACATAACCCTTGTCGCCGCCTCTGACAGGAGTGCCCTCCTTGTCTTTGGCCATACACTCTTTGGCCTTTTTGAGGTCTTTTACAATCTGGTCGTAGACATCATATACGGTGGCGCGGGTGGTGATGGTCTTGTCAGAATCCTCCAGACGGATGGGAACTCCGGGATGGGATGCATCGGCGGAATATTTGTACGGCATAGCGAACAGATTCACCATCTGGAAGTGGCAGAAGGCGCGGAAGAACAGGTTCTCACCCATAAGGTGGCTGTTCAGGTCGGACTCTTCTGAGTTATTGAGAATGATGATATTACCGTTTGCCGTATCGATAATCTTGTATGCCATCCACCAGGTATAGTAGATATTCTTGGCGGTATTGTCGTCGGTGTAGCGGTAGGGATTGATGAACGGGTCTTCGGTGATACCCGATACAGTCACGTTGTCTCCACGGAGTTCGTTCATCTGGAAAATGTGGCGGATATAGTAGTTGCCGCTTTCTCCGCCGTCCTGTCCCTTATAGGCAATCCTGTCCTGGAAAAGGGTGTAGATACCGTTCGTGGTGAGCAGAGGGGCATCGGGATTCTTTGCGAGTTCCTCTGCGGTGAGAGCGTCGGAACGGTAAAGATCCATATTGCAGGATACCAGTGCCAGTGCTGCAAATGCAAGTATAAATATCTTTTTCATAGTGTATCTATGTTAGAATGTGATGTCGATACCGAATACGGCTGTCATCGGGATGGGATAGTTCTGCGTGTACATACCTGCGTGGTGATAGGTGTCACCGTCCAGGCGAACCTCCGGGTCCATACCGGAGAAGCGGGTGAGAGTCCAAAGATTGTCGGCTGATACATAGACACGTGCATCGGTCATCTTGATCTTCTGCAGGAAGGTTTGCGGCAGGTTGTATGCCAGCGTAACGTTTCTCAGGCGGAAGAAGCTGCCGTTTTCAAGGAAGCGGGAAGAGGTCTTCTCGGCGCCGTCCTTGCGGCCGCTGACCGGTTTGGGGTGGGTGGCGAATGCATTGGTGCCTTCGGGGTCACCTTCCATCCAGCGTACCCAGCCGAGGCCGTTGTTGTGGGACATCAGGTTCATACCGGTGTATGCGCCGTCGTGGTCCATACTCTCGCGGGTTCTGTTGTAGATGGTGTTGCCCACCACGAAGTTGCCGTTGGCGCTCAGGGTGAAGCCTTTCCAGTGGATGGCTGTATTGAGACCGCCGCTGAACCAGGGGGATGCGGAACCTACGATGGTGCTGGCTGCGGTATCCCACTTGCCCACATAGTCATCGTCGGGATTGCCGGTAATGATTTCCTTGCCGTTCTCGTCAAAGTTCTTGAACCATCTGGGGTTACCGGTCTGAGGGTCGATGCCGGCCCACTTGGGCATATACCAGGAGTATACATCATGGCCCTCTCTGAGGATCTGGTTCACGTCGCCGCGTTTCAGGATAATGTCCTGATGCTCGGGGAGCTCCAGCACACGGTTCTGGTTGAAGCCCATATTGAAACCGACGGTCCAGGCGAAGTTCCTGTTGCGGATAATGGATCCGTCAATTGCCAGCTCGACACCCATATTGCGTACCTTGCCGACATTGTCCATCACGGCGTAGAAACCTGTGGACGGCGGTTTCGGGGACTGGAGGAGAATCTTGCTGTTGATTGTATGATAGAGGTCCAGGGTAATGTTCCAGTTGTCCTTGAAGGTGGCGTCGATACCTAAGCTGGCCATCAGGGCCTCTTCCCAACCAAGGTAGGGGTTGGCCATACGGTCCAGAGTGTAGGCGCCGTCGCCGCTCTCGCTGGGAGAGTAGGTCTCCTGATACTGGAAGTTGGGGATATTGTCGTTACCGGTCTTACCATAACCTGCGCGCAGTTTCAGGAAAGAGATGGTAGGGTTATTCTCCAGGAAGCTCTCGCGGGAGATGATCCAGGCTGCGGAAGCGCCGGGGAAGAAACCGCCGCGGTTCTTGGGGCCGAACTTGGAACTTTCGTCATAGCGTACAGATGCTGTGACAATGTACTTGCCAAGATATGAATACTGCGCCTGTGCAAGAGCAGCCCAGGCTCGGGTCATATAGTCGTAACCTTCGGGAACGCCGGGGATATCAATGTTGTTGAGAGCGCGTTTGCCCTGCATTATGTTTGTGCCGGAGGCGCCAAGGCTACGGGCATAGCCTTCGCCGTATTCCCAGCCGAGGGTACCGTTAAGGTCGTGGCTGCCAAAAGTCTTGTGGAGTTTTGCCAGATTGGTGGTGCCCCAGCCATTGCTCTCGGATTCGGTGTTCGTGAGGCTGCCGCCTGTGTTGCCGCCCTCCAGAGTGCGGGGATCCACATATTCCTCCCAGAAGGAGTTGGAGGTGTCATAGCGGTTCATAGTGACGAGGGTCAGCCAGTCGGTTACGTTCCATACCAACTGCAAGTCTCCGGTGAGTCCGTCACCCCAGCCCTTGCCATAGTTGTACTGCTCTTCAAACAGGATGTTTGCGGGGTTCTGTGTCCACCAGATCTCACCGTTGTCAGGGCGGATACTGCCGCCGTTGAAGACGTAATTTTTGGTGTATGCACCGTCAACCATCTCGTAGGGGATATCCCAGGGCATTGTGTAGTAAGACTGCTCTACCAGGCGGTAGGACTGCTCGGAACGGTCACGTGACTTGGCGTAGCTCAGTCGCATGGTCATTGTCAGGCGGTCGGTGATGGGAGCCGACAGGTTCATACGGGCAGAAGTCTTGCGGTAATAGGTGTTTATGGCTGTTCCCAACTCGTTGTAGTGGTCGGCGCTCACAAAGTAATTGACCTTGCCGGACTTGCCCGAAACGGATGCGTAGTAGTCCTGAACGACACCGGTCCTGAAGCAGTTGCCCAGCCAGTCGAAGTCCTGGGTAAGGAGCGACTCGGGATAGGTGCCGGCAAAAGTGGCGGGATCTACCATAGAGCGGGTGAACTCGTATAGCTGAGCGGAGTTCATCGGGTGGAAACGGCCGTAAAGGGCGCGTTTTACACCGCCGCTGGCCTTGAATTCCACAGAGGTTTTGTCCTGCGAGCCGCTCTTGGTGGTGACCACAATCACACCGCCGGAAGCTGCAGCACCGTAAAGTGCTGTGGCAGAGGCATCTTTCAAGACTGTAATGGTCTCGATATCGTTAGGGTTGAAACTGCCGCCGGCAATACCGTCGACTACGTACAGAGGGCCTGCGCCGGCTGTGATGGAACCGGTACCGCGGATGCGGATATCGGCCTGCTCGCCGGGACGTCCGGAACCGTTCATTGCCACAACGCCGGCAACCTTGCCCTGCAGCATATTGCCGACATCGGGTGTAGAAACGTCACGGAGTTTCTCACCGCTCATAGAAACCACCGAACTGGACAGCTCGGCCTTCTTCTGAGAAGTGTAACCCAGCACGACCACTTCGTCCAGAAGCAGATTGTCGGGGTGCAGGTTGACATCGATTCGGGCACGGTCGCCTACCTGCTCGCTTACGGACTTGTAGCCGATGCTGGAGAAGGTCAGCACTGCGGAAGGAGATACGGTTATGACATAGTTTCCGTCATAGTCCGTAACTGTACCGCCACCGTTGGAAGCAACAACTCCGGCGCCTATTACAGGTTCTCCGGTGGTTGCATCCAGCACCTTTCCGCTAACCTGATGCGTCTGAGCGAACATCTGTGACGAAATGGCCAGCAGCGCCAGCGCAATCGTCATAATACGGATGGATTTAAGTTTCATCTGACAGTTATTATTATATAAATGAATAAATCGTCTAATCATAACAGGTCATTGAGACCGATAAGGTTGAAAGCGCGGAAATACTTGTCCATATCGCGCTCTATGCGGCCCAGGACAATTTCTTCTGCATCAATGCCAAGGCGGCCCAGATTGTCATAAAGGAATCCGCGGGCGGCCAGGGTGCGGGGCTGCTGCCAGATGTAGCGGCAGCAGGTTGCCACGATCCAATCCTGACGGTCAGGGGTAAGTTCCGTGAGGTCCTTGCCCAACTCGTCTTCGTGGAGCCATTTCTCCCAGCGATGGGAATCGTGTACCTCGGCAATGAGAGTGTCGCGCATATTGGAAAGCACAGCGACCTTGCCTTCTGCTTCAAGCTTTTTCTCTAACTCTTCCAGCTCGCACAGGGCCCTGTATTCGCCCATAGTGAACTCTGGACCCACATTGGCGGCGCCCATACCGCAGAGAGGGTACTCCTCGGGGTTGGCTACATCATCGGTATAATGACCTTTGATGTAGCTTCCCAGAGGACGGACTTTAGCCGTAAGACGACGGGCCACTTCGCCATCGAAGATGGTGGTGTCCAAGTCGGTACCAACCTTTCCGACTATGAAACACGGCCAGACGTCGGGCAGTCCTGCACCAACCAATCCTAATTTCAAATCGTGTATGAAAGTATCAAAAGTGGTTTCGTCTGCAAGCCCGCCGTGGACCTCTTCTGTGCCCACCTCATAGGATATGGGGGCGATGCCCTTCTCCTTGCGGAACTTCTCTACGTGCGCAATCAGCTCCACGGTGCGCTTTGCCACCAGGTGGATGTCTATGGTCTGACCCTTGGGGACATTGATGTCCACGGTGGGGTCCACGTGAATCAGGTCGTAGCCAGCCAGTACGGCAGCCTCGAACGACTTCTTGACGCCGTTCATAGCGTCTTCGGTGCTCCATTTCTCTGTGCGCTGCTTATCCTTGAGCCAGGGTCCGCCGTGGTCGATGGCCACAATCACGGGACCGGTAAAGTTCACGCGCTCCGTCTCAAATCGGACCGTGCGCACAAACGCCTCCTGTGTCATTCCGGTATAGCCTCCGTCGCAGTCAATCTGGTTGAGGGTAGCTGCGAAATAAATGGGGGCGTTGTTGCGCTTTGCAGCCCTTAGGCTGGCGCGGATCACAGTGGGGGAGTTGGGGCAGGCCGCGAAAATGGTGCGGGGGATGCCGGTCTCTTTCTGGAGCTGGTCGATTCTCTGAAGCAGTTTCTCTGTCTTGCGCATATTATTATATATATAGTGTTACACCTTCCACAACGCGTGAGATGTTGCCCGATACAGAAGGTGTGTCGGGGCAAAGGCCCGAATTGATGGATTTGAACATTCCAAGCATCTGGGCGGTGAATACGTATGCCACGCAGCCGTAGCAGGCGGGCATATCGTCTTTGAATCCGAGCTCTACGCACAGGTCGGCAGGTACGCCGGGATTCTGGAGGCATACCACCACGCTGGCGGTTACAGTGTTGTTTGCCTGAATCTGCCTGATAAGATCCAACTCGTAGCGGCGGATCTTTTCCATAGGAGATATCAGGTACACCAGCAGGGATTCGGGATTCACCAGAGCCTTGGGGCCGTGGCGGAAACCCAGGAACGAGTCAAAGGCGCACATAACGGCGCCGTCGGTGAGCTCCTGCAGTTTGAGGCGGGATTCCTCTGCAACGCCCTGGAGAGGGCCGCTGCCCAGGAAGATGGCGCGCTTGAAGTCGCGGCGTGTGAGCTGCTCTATCTCGCTTTCGTATTTTTCCATTGCGGCCTTGACGCAGCTTGACAAGGTCTCGATATATTTCTTATGCTCTTCCAGGCGGTCTATGTTGGCAATCATAGAGCAGGAGAGAAGCATTGTGGAGTAGCTGCTGGTCATTGCCAGGGAGAGGTCGTTGGTCTCGGGGGGCAGCAGCACGCACAGGATATTGTCGCCCTTGCGCAGAGCCAGCTGGCCCTCTGCATTGCAGGTGATGAAAATGTGAGCAATGCGGCCGGCGGTGGCTTCAACAGCCTTTACTGCACCGATGCTTTCGGGGCTGTTGCCGCTGCGGGCAAATGAAATCAGCAGCACCTTGCTGTCTTTGTTGAAATAGAATTCGGGTGCTGTGAGGATATCGGTGGTGGCTATGGCACGGGCACCCCTGAACGGTGTGTCGAACAGTGCGGGTTCCAGTGCGTCACCTATATATGCGGAAGTACCGGCTCCGGTCATAATAATTTCGAAACCTTCCGAAACATACCTATCTACGAATGCTTTGATCTCCTGCTTGTGCTTAAGTATTATGTCACAAGCCTTTAGCCACACTTCTGGCTGTTGTTTGATCTCTTTGTACGTGTATAAATCCTGTGTCATCTTTGTGGTTTTTATCCGAACAAAATTACAAAAAAATGCATATTGTTTCGGTTGATTCTGCAGAAAACGTTTCGATTGGTTTCGCTTTGTTGCGGGTTTTACAGGTCAACGGTCTCTACGTTAACATTCATAGACTTGAGCTGGTTGCGCATATTGGTGGGGAATCCGCTGTCGGTGATGATGGTGTTAAGTTTGTCAACCGAGGCGATGAATGCCAGCGCGCGCTTGCCCACCTTGCTGGAATCGAACACTGCAATTACCTCGGAGGCGCGGGAAATCATCACCTGGTTGGTGCTGGCTTCCTCTACGTTGGGAGTGGAAAGACCCGACTCCACGCTGAAACTGTCCACGCCCAGGAAAAGCTTGTCGCAATAGAAAAGCTTGAGGTTGGATTCTGCCAGCGGCCCCACCACAGAAAGACTGGTTTCCCGCAGCAGTCCGCCCAGCATCATCACCTTGAATCGGCGGTATTTTACCGCTTCCATCATTGCGTTCACCGAGGTGGTGACTATGGTTAAATCGTTGAAGTTATGCAGATTGCGAACCACTTCCAGGGTGGTAGTGCCGGAGTCGATAAGTATTGTGTCGCCGTCTTTGATATGTGCGGCGGCAGCCCGGCCAATAGCCTGCTTCTCGCGGGAATTAACCATCTGCTTGAAGCTGAAGTTGTGCTCGTCCGGCTCTTTCTGGTTGGTGCTGCTTTCTTTAAGTGCCCCGCCGTGGACACGTATCAGAAGCTTGCGGTCCTGAAGGATCCTGAGGTCCTTGCGGATGGTGACTTCGGAGACGCCGAAGATCTCCTTAAGCTGGGAAACGGTCACTGAAGAGTCCTCGCGAAGTTTCTGAAGAATAGCCGACCTGCGGCCCTGGGCGGTATCGTAGATTTTCATAGTGTTTCGGTTTTATGCAAATATAGTAATATTTCGATATGAAACAAAGCGAAATCGCAATTCTTTCGAAAAAAAGATTATATTTGTACCGTAGAGAAAAATCGAAACCCAATGAAAAAGTATGACATTGCCGCCATTGGCGAGCTCAACGTGGACATTATCCTAAACAGGATTGAATCGGAACCCGAAATCGGCAAGGAGAAATTTGCTCAGGATATGATTGTGACCCTGGGTAGTTCCACCGCAATTTTTGCCGCCAATGCAGCATCGCTGGGCAGCAAGGTGTGCTTTGTGGGTATGATAGGGCGCGACTCTTTTGGCTCTCTGGTGCGCACTTCCCTTGAAGCGCGCGGCGTTGACACCAGTTTCCTTGTAGAGGGAGATACTCCCACCGGAGCCTCGATTTGTATGAGTTATGGAGAGGACCGTGCGGTGCTGACATATCAGGGTGCCATGGATGTGATGGGGCTGGATGATATGGACCTTTCGGTTTTCGACCAGACGAAACATATTCATCTGAGTTCTATATTTATGCAGAGCGGCGTGCTGCGTGATCTGGAAAAGATTCTGGACCTGGCGGCCGCCAAGGGTGTCACTGTTTCGCTTGATACCCAGTGGGATCCGATAGAGAAGTGGGCTTTTGACTATAAGAAGCTTCTCCCCAAGATCACCGTGTTTATGCCCAACGAAAAGGAGCTGCAGGAGCTCACCGGCAAGAAAGACCTGGAAAGCGCGATTGCAGAAGTTGAGCCGTATCTTGGCTGTGCAATGATGCTCAAGTGCGGCAGCAAAGGTTCCATACTTATAAAGAAAGACGGCAGCCGCACCCAGCTTCCGGCATTCCTCAATAAAGATGTTGTGGATGCAATTGGCGCCGGCGACAGCTGCAACTCGGGTTTTGTGAGCGCCTTTGTCAAAGGGCTGCCGCTTGAGGAGTGCCAGCGCACCGGCAACCTGACCGGCGCCGTGAATACCACCGCCGCCGGAGGTACCGGGGCCTTTGCCTCGCTGGAAGCTGTGCGCAAGGTTTGCCGGGAGCGTTTTGGACAAGAAATCAATCTCTAATATGAAAAAGATATCAGTCATAGCGGCTGCGTTGCTGCTTCTGGCCGGTTGTGCCCCCAAACCTTCCGACTGCTTGCTGTCGGGCAAAAAAGTTGTGCCCGGCATCAGCGTTATCTCTACCTCGGAGTGCCCTGCGGGTTTTGCTGGAATGACCGTCCGCACTGTGGCTTTTGTAAACGAAAGCGGAAAGCCTGTCACCATAGATGCTATGGAAACCTCCAGGATAGAGGTTTCCGGCAAGGAGATATGGTCTTTCCAGCCCACTTCTACCGGTGACCGGCTGGACTGGGCTATGCCGGTGGAGAGCGGTTTCTACCAGCGCAACTTCTTGGGAATGAACGGTTCCGACTATGGCGGAGGTATCCCTATGGTCTGCCTGTGGACACCCGAGGCCAATATCAGCGTGGGTCTTGCAGAGCCGGTGATCCGCCTGGTATCAATGCCGGTAAAGCGCCGCGGCAACCGCGCCGAGGCGTGCATCCGCCAGGATTTTGAAGAGCCGGTGGTGCTGCAGCCAGGCGATACGCTCAAGGCCTGCAATCAGTTTATACTGACCTCCAGCGGAGACTTTTTCAATCCGCTGCGGGAGTTCTCGCAGTATATGCAAAAGACTTTCGGCTTTGAAATGCCCAAGTCTCCCGATGCAGCCTACGAACCCGTTTGGTGCGCCTGGGGCTACGAGCGTACATTCACCGTAGACGAGGTTATAGGCACTTTGCCCAAGGTTGTGGAGCTGGGTTTCAAATGGGTCGACGTGGATGATGGCTACCAGATTTGCGAAGGCGACTGGGAGACCAACGACCGCATCGGTCCCGACGGTATGCGCCGTATGACCGACGCGATACACGAGGCGGGTCTGATGGCCAAGCTGTGGTGGGCGCCGATGTGCGCCGATCCCGAAAGCAGCCTCGCCAAGAATCATCCCGAGCTGCTTCTGGTGCAGAAAGACGGTACCCACGAGGACATCAGTTGGTGGGACAGCTGGTATCTCTCTCCCATAAACAAGGGCACGATGGATTATACCCTGAACCTGGTGGACCGCTTTCTGGTAGACTGGGGCTTTGACGGCTTCAAACTGGACGGCCAGTATTTGAATCTGTGTGCGCCAGACTATAATCCCACCAGCGACATCGCATATCCAGAAGAGGCGTGCGAGCGTTACCCGGAGTTTGTGAAGGGCGTGGCAGAACGTGCCGAGGCCGACAAGCCGGGCGCAGTGGTGCAGCTCTGTCCCTGCGGCTGCGCTGTGAACTTTTTCTATCTGCCCTACATCAACCAGTCGGTTGCTTCCGACCCTACCTCCAGCGCCCAGATCCGTATGAAACGCAGGGCTTATGCTGCTATGTGCCCCGACCTGGCCTATTATGCAGACCACGTGGAGCTTAGCGACGGCGGCCTGGATTTCCCTTCGCAAGTGGGCGTGGGCGGCGTCATCGGCACCAAATTCACCTGGCCCAAGGCCAACCCGGACGCCAAGGAGTCGGGCGGCAGCCTTCTGACAGAAGAAAAGGAGGCTCTGCTGCGCAAGTGGGTGCCTATCTATAGCGAGAAGATGCTTTCCAAGGGCAATTACCTGAACCTTTATGATTATGGTTTTGATAAACCCGAGGCTCACGTAATTGAGAAGGACGGTGCAATGTATTATGCATTCTATGCTCCTAAGTGGAATGGCGAGCCCATCACCCTCCGCGGCCTCGGGCCCCGCAAATATAAAGTAACCGAATATGCATCGGACGATCTTAAAACCTACGAGGTTGAGGGTCCCGATCCAATAATTAATCCTATCTTTGAAGGGAATTATCTTATCGAAGTCAAATAAACAGGCCTATGAAAACGAATAAACTATTGGCGTTGCTTTTAGTTCTTCCGCTGCTGATGTTCTGCAGCGGTAAGGTAGATTATGAACCCGACGATCAGACCTCATACGAAGGTGCCGCCCCTGAAGTGAAAAACGGGGATGTGGTGCAGGTGACCAATCCCAACGTTCAGAAGTTCCTTTCTGAGGTAAACTATCCCGATAAAGACTATTCTTTTACAAAAGTGCTTGATTATTACGGCGGTTTCAACGGCAAGCTCTATAACGAGCAGGGTCAGGAAGATCCCTCCGGCGTGGCTTTCAGTTGGACCAAGGAGCCGGACTCCGACATTCCCCTGTCCTACAGCCTCCGCTGGAATCAGGCGGCATTGAAAGAAGGTGCCCTGACGCTGCATCTTGAAGATAAGCTTTCCTGGAAGGCTGATATCCCGGTTCCTGAAGGACAGTGCTTTATCAATATTTCCAATCTGGTTCCCAACGACCAGTATACATTCAAGGTAAGTTCGGCCAAGGGAAAAACAATCAAAGAGGGCAGTTTCTCCACTACCGGCCTTCTCCATCAGGTTCATTTCCAGGGTGACGGCGGCGGTGTGCGCAATGTCCGCGACCTCGGCGGCTGGAAGACCATCGACGGCAAAACTGTCAAGTACCGCAAATTGTACCGCGGCGGCCGTATGAATGATCCCTGGGAGGTAATGCTGAACGAAGAGGGCCAGAAAGAGGTCCTTATAGAAGGGATTGGCGCCCAGTTGGACCTCCGTGGCAAGTCTGACGTTATGAATTCTCCTGCGGTAGACGGTCTGGACCACTGTGCACCCGTCATTGAGCAGGGCGGCAAGTCAATGCTTGTGAAAGATGCAGCAAAGACCAAAGAATGCTTTGAGTTTATAGTGAACAGCCTCAGGGCTGGCAAACCTGTGTTCTTCCATTGCTCCCTGGGCCGCGACCGCACAGGTACGCTGGATATCCTGCTGCTGGGTCTGCTGGGTGTCAGGGAAGGCGATATAGGCAAGGCCTACGAGGTGACTTATTTTGCCCCCGTCGGCTATAGCGTTTCTTCTTCTGAAAAGAAGAGCAACCCCGAGCCAATTTTCAAGAATACCCGTATGGAATGGGTCTATAGCGATGTGGTTCCGCTCTTCTGGAGCCGTGCCGGAGCTGGCGGCACTTTTGCCGACGGCGTAGAGAAATATCTGCTCAATACAGCCAAAGTCTCACAGCAAGACATTGACGACTTCCGTAGTATGATGTTGGAATAATCTTAATACAATATGAAAAGAATCAAAACACTGTTGGCCATCGTTGCATTGGTTTCTCTGGCCGTTTCCTGCCAGAAGGCCGATCCTTACGGCTACACAATTAAAAACAATCAGATTGTCTACAACACTCCCGAGCGTCCCGCCGACCAGCAGAGTATGCTGGGCTTTGCGGCAGAGCCCATAGAGAATGTGAGGGTAGGTGTCGTCGGTCTCGGAGACCGCGGTACCGGCGCCATCTGGCGTATGCCCTACCAGGAGTTTGCCACCGTGGTGGCTCTCTGCGACCTGTATCCCGACAGGGTTGAAAGGGCCCAGAAGGTGCTCGAAGACCTGGGCGCACCCCGCGCAATTCACGAGTTCAGCGGCGAAGAGGGCTACAAACAACTCTGCGAGCTGGAAGATGTGGACCTTGTGTATCTGGCAGTTCCCTGGCAGCTGCACACTCCCATCGCAGTTTATGCTATGGAGCACGGCAAGCACGTTGCCATTGAGGTTCCCGCAGCCACCAGCATCAAAGAGTGCTGGGATCTGGTGAACACCTCAGAGCGCACCCGCAAGCACTGTATGATGCTCGAGAACTGCTGCTACGACTTCTTTGAGCTCAACTGCCTGAATATGATTCAGAAGGGTCTCTTTGGCGAGATCGTGCACGTGGAGGGTTCTTACTGCCACAACCTGGATCCCTACTGGGACAACTACCAGGGTGACTGGCGTATGATCTACAACCGCGCCCACCACGGCGACGTGTATCCCACCCACGGCATCGGCCCCATCTGCCAGGATTTGAATATCCACCGCGGCGACAAGATGGATGTGCTGGTGGCTATGGACAGCGATGCATTTTCCGGCCAGGCCATTGCCGACAAGCGCTATGGCGAGGGCAAGTTTGAGTATGCCAACGGCGACCACACCACCACTACCATCCGCACCCGCAAGGGCAAGACCATTCTGGTAGAGCACGACGTGGTGACTCCGCGACCCTACAGCCGTATGTATCAGGTGGTTGGCACCAAGGGCTTTGCCAACAAATACCCCAACGAGGGTCTGGCACTGGGCACAGAAAATCTGGGTGAGGTTGCCTATGACGATCTGGATGCCGAGCAGTATATGGGCGAGGCAGAGCGCGATGCAATAATGGAGGCATACAAGCATCCCATTATCTCCGAGTTGGAAGAGGTTGCCCGCAAAGTGGGCGGCCACGGCGGAATGGACTTCATTATGGACTACCGTCTGTTCTACTGCCTGCACTATGGACTTCCTCTGGATCAGGACGTTTATGACGCTGCTGAGTGGAGCGCGTTGGTAGAACTCACCGAGGTCTCCATCAACCACGGCTCGATGCCAGTGGTGATGCCCGACTTCACCCGCGGTGAGTGGGACAAGACCGACGGACTTACATTCGCAACGGCAGAATAGCGCCTTGCTGAACGCAAAAAAGTCCCGGAACCACGGCGGTTTCGGGACTTTTTGTATATATTTGCCCTATTATGAGAAGAATAGCTTTTGCCGGCTGCGTGCTGGCTATTATAGCTGCGGCTTTTACCGGCTGCACCAAAGATAAAATAGACGAAGATTCAATGGTGGGATACAAAGGGCAGTTTGCATCCCGTAACGCCGACTTCGAACAGGATTGGGCTTCTCAGAGCACAATAACCCTGGTTACCGACTACTACAAAGAGAATGACAAGCCGGTGGTCAAGACCATAGAAGTGCCTCTGCCCTGGGCTTGGGAAGAAGGCCCCCAGCAGTGGTTGCCTCAGTACGCTGCCCGCAATATGGCAGAGCTTGACAGCGAGGACTGGCGGCTGGTGTTTAACCTGACGGGCATAGACCAGAAGCCCGGAGAGCATTACTTTGGCCTATACAACCGCTACACAGGCATCCTGCGCGTGTTCTTCTATCTTACAGAGAAGATGGTTCCCGCCTCCGACGCCAACGACCATATGTGGGTTATGGGGCTGAGCAAGGATTTGCTGGAGCACGTGATATACCAGTTTGCGATACCATATTCCGAGTCGGTTACCGACACTTATAAAAACGCGCTGGGCGGCAACGACGCCGTGTTCAAGACCACTGCTTTCACATCTTCCTGCACAGACGACGGCAAGGTGATTCCGGCCGTAGGCTGGTGGGCATACGACATAGATATGTCGGCTATGCGCCCCCACGACTTTTTCTCTTCTGACCGCAGTATAATGCGCCCCGGAATGAATGTGTTCAACCAGGACAACGTGATTCTCACTTCTCTGATGCACGGAACCCTGGACGGTACTTTATCGGGCAATATCAATCTAAAATCACTCAAGGGTTCAGGTACCACCACTGCAGGCCGTCTATGCGGTGCCATTGGCGGTTTTGGCGGCTCGCTGCTGACCAACTGCACATTCCTTTCGGAACTTTTTTCCCCGGGCGGGCTGGCGGGTGCTGGTATAACGGCCCTGATAGGCGTGGGCATAGGCGCTATAGCAAAGACTTCGGAGGCTTCTTTCGTGAATGGTCTGCAAGACCCTGACAAACTGGGTGATATAAACGGCAAAATCAACCTGACGCTGGATGCTACCATAGAGACCGTGGGTACGATTGGCGGCGAGAGGACCACTGTGGTTCCCAGCCCTGAACTGAATGTGGCATCGTTCTTCAAGAAAAAGACACCCGCAGGCGAACCTACCTGCCTGGGCGAGGGTGTCTGGAACATTGCCAATCACCCTGTGATTTATGTGGTGAAGGACGCATTCTGGGGCGACAAGCCCAAATTCTCGTCCGTGGAGAAGGTAAAGAGCGAGGGACGCGACGCCTACCAGCTTACCATAGATCCCGACAACCTTGGCCTCAGGCTCATTTCGTTCCTGGATCCCAGTTCCATAGGGCGTGTGCGCGTCAATCCCAACGCCGTGCCGGCCAATATTCTGGGCAAAATGTCAGTTAGGGTTTCATACGGCGTTTTGAACGCAGCGGCTCCCGGTTATACCAACGGCTTCCGCAAGGCAATCGGCCTGGAGTACACCAACCCCGAAATCACCGACAAGTCGGCCTACCAGTCAGATGACGAAGGCGTAGGGTTCAAGGTCATAAAGAAATACCACGGCGACGAGATATTCCAGACTTTCATAAGCGATGATGACAAGGACATCCTTGCCCACCGCCTCAGCCAGCAGCAGATAGGCGAGAAGATACACCGCCGCCTGTACGGATCATCGGCCTTCTACTGCAAGAAAGATGCAACCGCCGACGAGGTGGACGACGTGATGATGGTGGCCGATCCCGAAGTATACCTGCCTGTGAATTCAGCCGACCGCCTGCTGTTCAACACCGATCTGCCGGACTTTATAGTTACGGCGGTGCTTTCGCTCACGGGTATCGAGAAGGGAGAGGAAGTGGTTCAGTTCCATTCTCTCAAATTCCTCCCCAAGATAGAGTTTATCTCCGTCAAAGACCTGGAAAAGATATATTTAGAGATCCGTGACAGGTGCATCAACCTGCCCACCGACAATGTCGAATATCTCCATATTCAGGAAGATCTTGCCAAAATCAAACAATTAGTGGACAATGCAAAATAGAACCCGATATATAAGAGTTGCCTCTTTGGCGCTTTGCGCGCTGTTGCTTTTCGCCTGCGAAAAAAGAGAAATCAAGGAACCCGCGTCTTACAACGATGCCGAGTTCCTGGTGGGCGGTCTTGTGAGCCAGGACCGTGTCAGCGGCAGTGTCAATCCGATTATGGGCCAGTTTACCGCAGACAAGGAAATCACTATTCCGGTGGAGTCGTATGAAGAGGCCCGGGAGCTGTTCGAATCGATAATCAGTCCCGATGCGCAGGTAGAGCGCAGCGGCAGCAGCATAATTTGGCACCTGACCGACGGCCAGGGAGCCTCGCAGGGCGATGCCGTGTTTGACAAAAGCTCTGGAGCCACACTGGCTACACTCTCGCTGCCTGCGGCTTGCGACCTTGTCAGAACAGTCAAATACGCGACTCCCAGGGCAGATTTTCTGAGGGTTGTAGACCCCGATGTAAAAGAGGACCTGGAAGATAATTATTACTACGGCGCAATTGTGAACATCAGCGACCACGGCTGCGGTTCTGGCAAGTTTGTGGTGCTGCGCGAGTACAACTTTGACAGCGGTGCGGCAGGTATGGCCATCCGCCTGGACAGCAGGCGCTGGCACGACAGCGAAATGAGTCAGGGAAGCACAGGACACGATGTCGCCTCCCGTGCCAGCTGCCTGGCGACTATGAGGACAGCCGGCGCCATTATTCGCAGCGACTGGAATGTTATCACCAAGCAGCTTGTAAACGCCGGCAGCATAATGCCCACCCAGCATTTCTATTCAGCCGACAGGTATTGGACCGGACTGCACTACTATTACTGCTTCCACGACGAGGAGACAGACACGGTAGGCCCGTTCAACGACCTGGAGTTCTACGAGGCTTGGATCTATTGGTTCCAGCCCAGCGGCAAGAGCATCTATTTCTGGTAGGACTTTCTATTTAGCCAAATCTGCGAACCGCATCAGGGCAGTAATGCTCTGCCAGGTGCAGTTTGCCCAGATGTCGTTGTAGTCTTCCGGATTGTCGTTGTACATCACCGTGGGGATGCGGCCGTTGTCCTGCTGTACTTTTACAAGGCTGTCCACCAATGTCTTGGCCTTTGCCAGCGCCAGTCGGTCGCCCGTGTGCTGATATACCCTCATCCAAGCCATAGCCACGCCGGCGGTGCTGTGGTCCACCGGCACCTGAAAATCGAACTGCTCGTATACGAAGGGGAGAATGTCCTGGACACTCTCTTCTCCGCGGGCAACGTCCAGCGGTGAATTCCAGCAGGTGAACTGGTCCTCTGCAAAGCGGGCCATCTCAAAGCAGGCGTCAATCTCCTTCTGGCTGGGCTTGGGTTTGGCCAGCAGATAGTCTATGCAATCTACTGCGACACAGTTGGTCAGATCCTGGAACGGGGCGTGTCCCTCGACATTCACATCTTCAAACTGCCCGTTGAAGTTGAATGTAGCAATGGTGTTTTCCCAAAGCCAGGCTTCGGACTTGGCCACCATATCGTCAAATCCCTTGACCTTGTACTGATCATTGAGCCGCTGGGCAAGCTGCAGTATGGTGGTGGGCATACAGGGGGCGGGAATGGTGGGTTCGCCGGTGTAATAGTTGACCTTCATTGGCCAGAAACCGTCTTCTGCCTGCAGGCTGCGGTAGGTTTCGGCAATATGGCAGGCAAAATCCAGATACTGCTTGTCTTTTGTGACGTCATACAAGTCCAGCAGGGCCTTGGCGGCGCATACCGCCTCTACGAACATTGTGGTCTCTTTGTTGCGGTCCAGAACACCTGCGATGCCCTGTCCCTCTTCGCCGTGGAAGTAGGTGGGTGGGAAGTATGCCAGAGGTTCCCCTTCGGGACGGGCATATTTCATAAGCGCCGCTGCAGCGTTGCGGGCAATGGTGAGTGCATCGTCTTTGAGATCTTTGTTGCGGGTAGCCAGAAAGCATTCGCATTGCACTATTGCGCTCCAGATTTTGCAGGCGTAGCAGTTGAATCGATATCCCAGATTGGGCTCGGCGCTTGCCAGCCAAAGCTGGCCTATGGGGCTGTTGTGGATATACTCAGCCGCCTTAACGGCTGTCCCTACATAGTCGTCCGAAACCGACGGGTAAGGGCCTATGAACGGATAGTCTTTTGTGAACTCTCTTGTCTGCGGCTCTCCCACATTATCGCGGTCGGCATCTATGGCCTGCACGCTGAGGTTTATCTTGCCGAACGGCAGTTCTTTCCAGATGGGCGTCAGCGCGGCGCGCGGCGTGTCGCTGGTAAAGAACAGGGTGGTGTCACCGCCGGTAGCCGTGAAAATATAGGCTGCGGCATTATCCACATCGTCAAAATCAAACGCCGGGGCATAGGTGAACTTGAAGGAATATTTGTTCCAGAAAGGGACCTGGCCGCGGATGCCCGGATGCACCGGCTGCAGGTATTCCTCCGCTGTGCGGGTATTCAACTCGTCGTAGTCCAGAAACGGCAGCCCTTTGCTCTGTGGCTTGCAGCCTGCGATGCACATCATAGCGATGGCGGATAAAAGTAAGAGAGACTTTTTCATAGTATTTCAGGTTATTTTGAATTCAATATTCTGTCCAGACGCATAAGCTTTTCTATGCTGCTGAAGGTGCAGTTGACCCAGTGCTCGGTGATGTCCACGTCGGTGCCCATATTCAGTGAGGTGGGGATACAGCCGGTTTCGGGGTCCTGCAGCTTTACGATGCTGTCTACCAGCGCCTTGGCCTTGGCCAGCGCAAGTGCGTCGCCGGTTGCTTCGTAGATATTCATCAGGGCGTTTGCCACGCCCACGGTGCTGGCGTCTATGGGGCACTGGAAGGAGTACTGCTCATAGACGAACGGAGTGGAAAAGGCGTCGCCGGCATCGCCCCTGGCATCTTCGTCCAGCGGCGAATGCCACCGGGTGAACTGGTCCTCTGCAAAGCGGGCCATCTCCACGCAGGCGGCTTTCTCTTTTTTGGACGGATGTGGCTTGTGCAGCAGGTAATCTATGCAGTCCACCGCAATGCAGTTGGTCAGGTTCTGGTAGGCCGCCTTGTCTGCCACATTCACGTCTTCGAACTGTCCGTTGAAGTTGAAATTGGCGATGGTGTTTTTCCAGAGCCAGTCTTCTGTTTCGGCAATCATCTTCTCAAACCCCTTGACCTTATATTTATCGTGCAGGCGCTGGGCCAGTTGCAGGATGGAGGTGGGCATACAGCGGGCGTCGGTGATGGGTTCGCCTGTGTTTTTGTTGACCTTGACGGGCCAGGAACCGTCTTCTGCCTGGAGGTCGCGGTATGTCTGTGCTATGTGCAGGGCGTGGTCAAAGTACTTTTCTTCGCCGGTGACATCGTACAGGTCCAGCAGCGCGTCGGCTGCCATCACGGCGTCGGCAAACATCGTGTAGTCGCGGTTGCGGTCAATCACCCGCTGGATGTACCATATCAGGGTATCGCCTTCGCGGCCGTAGTAGGTCGGAGGGAAGTAGGGCAGGGGGCCGTCGGTGCCCTGCGATTGGGCAATCAGCTGGTCTGCGGCCGTACGGGCCACTGAGAGCGCTTCTTCGCGGTATGCAGGCTTCTGGCCTGCAAGAAAACATTCTATCCTGATGGTGCCGCCCCAGATTTTGTTGGGGTAGCAGTTGAGATTGTAGCGCAAATCGGGAAGGGTGTCCTTTTTCCATCCCTGCACCACGGCGCTGCGGTGGATGAACTCCGCAGCCTTTATGGCCGCTTCTCGGTAGCCCCTGGGGGCGGGGTCGTAAGGGCCGTGGAACGCATTGTCCCGCTCGAAAGAGCGGCTCTGGGGCTCGCCCACCGGGTTGCCGTCCTTGTCCAATGCCTGTACACAAAGCGTGGCATCGCCCACCGGAATCTCGTTCCAGACGGGCGACAGGGCCTGCCTGGGAGAGTCGGCATTGAAAGAAAACGCCTTGTCGCCGGCGGTTATGGTGTACAGATAGTCGGTAGCGCCCTCTACGTCGTTAAAATCAAACGCCGGAGCATAAATGAATTTGAAGGAATAGGCATTCCAGAAAGGGACTTCGCCCCTGATGCCCGGATGGACGGGCTGCAGATATTCCGCTGCAGCCTGTGCGTTAAGAGCTTCGTAGTCAAACTCTGGCACGGCGCGGCGGCCGGTGCAACTAGCAACAAGGGCGCAAATGATTGCGCCCTTGATTGCAAGATATAGCCTTTTGTCCATTACTTGGCAATGCTCATAAGCTTGAAGACATTGTCCAGAGCGCTTGCAGAAGAGGTAACAGCCTCTGTCTTGGCGATCTGGGCAGCTTCTGCCTCTGTCACGTCTCCGGCACGGGTCAGCAGCGAGGCAAGTGACGAAAGGTCAATGTTGTTTGCCAGCTGGGCCAGAATATTGGTGATAGTGGAGCTGTTGGTGTTGCTGATCTGGTTGTTGGAACCCTTTACCAGGCCTGCAGCGAAGTCAGAGAGGGCAGAGTTGTTGCCCAGTTTACCCTTGAGGCTCTGGATGCTGGAAGCCAGGCTGGCCAGGTTAATCAGGTTGGTGAGGTTGGAAGTGTCCAACTTGCCATCCTTGAGATACTGAGCCAGCAGGGCGGTGAGCAGATTACCGGTAGTGCTGCCGCTGGTAGAGGTATTGGCATTGGCTGCGGAATTGCCAAGCATACCGCAGGAGGTGATGGTCATAACTGCCAGGGTGAGGGCAGCGAAAGCAGATAAGATCTTTTTCATTGGATAGAATGTTAATAGTTTCGTGATAATTATTTCAAATACTCTATGGTTCTGGTCACAATGGCTTCCACCTCGCCGTTGGTGGTGGTGATGCACTTGGTCCAGTCGCCGTTTTCGTTGTATGTATACACTTTGTCCTGCGTATAAGTGTTGCCGTCGTCGGGCTCTTTCCAGTATTTGTATGCAACCCAGTTGCCGTGGTCGTCATACTCCCAGGTGTAGAAGCCGGTGCCGGTGGCGTCGGTGTTCACAAGTCTTTTAACCTTGCCTTCGGGGGTATATTCGTATCTCTTTCCGAAAGCGCGCTTAACCTCTGTCTTATCATATTCAATGCCAGAGTGTTCAGTGAGGGCGCCGGTGTTCTGGTCGTAGACCTTGGTGCCCAGCTCCACCACGGAATCGGTGCGGGTCGATTTGTAGTCAACCTGAAGCTGGTTGTTCTCCAGCGGGGTAGAGGTGCTCTCTACAGATTTGGTGTCAGTCACGGTGGTCTCCTTGAAGGTGGAGGTGCGGTCCACCTCTTTCTTCTCGAAGAATTTGTCGGGAAGGATAATGGTTTCGGAGATTCCTATAACGGCGCCGTTCTTGTCGCGGGTGAACTTGGCCACCTTGGGTTTCATGGGCGGCTGATACTGAACCACTTTCTCCAGCTGTCCGAAAGTGTGGTTGGAGTAGTAGTAGCGGGCGTAGATAAAAGTCTCGCCGCCCGGATGATACCAGGTCTCCAGCAGCGGGTTGCCGTAGCTGTCCAGATACTCGTCTTTGTTGGGGTACAGATTGTTTCCGTCAAAAGGCTCGCCGCACTCGAGCGGGTTGGCTTCAGACGGGTGGAAACTGGTGGTATGGATAATCTTTGCAGTCTCTTTGGGCTGCTTGAACTGCCCGGTATTCACGCCGTTGCAGCCTGCGGCAAGCAGGACGGCAAGCGCCATGGGCAGTATGGTGTTAAACAGTTTCATGACTTGCTTCTTCTTGTTCAACAATATCTTTCTTCACCTCGGGCAATTCCAGGCCATAGCCTTTCTTGCGGTCTTCCAATTTCAGCATAAAGGTAAAAATAAATGCCAAAACTCCGAACGAACTGAATATCAGCATAGGTGCCAGATATCCGCCGGTCTTGTCCAGCACCACGCCTATGAGCAGGGGCACCAGGCAGAGGCCGATGTTCTGAACCCAGAAAATGAGGCAGTAGGCGCTTCCAAGCACTTTCTCGTCTATGATCTTGGGCACCGAAGGCCAGAGGGCGGCGGGCACCAGAGAGAAACTTACGCCAAGAATCAATATCAGCGTGATTGCCAGCCACTTGCTGGGGAATGCCGGCAGCAGCAGGGCAAAGCTCAGGTGGCAGGCCACCATAATCAGCGAGCCTATCAGCAGCATACTTGCCGCCTTGCCCTTGAAAGAGATGAAACCGCCCAGGAACGGGGTCAGTACCATCGCCAGGATGGGGAAGAAGCTGAACAGGTGTGCGGCGGTTCCGGCGTCTATGCCAAGGGTGCTTTCAAGATAGTTGGGAGCGTAACGCTGGAAGGGGAAGATGGCGCTGTAGTAGAGCACGCACATCAGGGCCACGATCCAGAACATCTTGCTGGAGAATATCTGTTTGAGGTCGCTTACGTGGAATTCGTCTTCGGGACTCTTCTCGGATGCCATCAGGCCGGCGGCAACCAGCTGGCTGTCCAGCTTGCGGTCCATCACGGTAAAGACAATGAAGAAGATGAGTCCTATGAACAGCAGGGCTGCGCAGAAAGCGAGCGGGGCCACAACTGTGCCGAACTTGTTGTAGATGAGCGGAGAAATCCACATCACCGCAAACACGCCCAGGCGGGCGATGGCCATCTCGATGCCCATTGCAAGCGACATCTCCTTGCCCTTGAACCATTTGGCGATGGCCTTGGAAACAGTGGTGCCGGCCATCTCGCAGCCGCATCCGAATATCATAAATCCAAGCGAAGCCATCTTGGCGCTGCCGGGGAGTGCGGTCCACCAGCTGTTCAGCCAGTTGCAGAAAGAGGTGGTCTGGAACCAGTCGCTGATGCCGATATATTTGATGCAGGCACCCACAACCATAAGCGATGCCGACAGCACGCCGGTGTGGCGCACACCCATCTTGTCCAGGATGATGCCGGCAAGAATCAGGAAGCCGCATACATTCAGTATGAATTCGCTGGCGGCGTAAGTGCCGAACACAGAGCTGCTCCAGCCCCTCTCGGCCTCGATCATGCTCTTGAGCGGGGACATCACGTCCACGAACATATAGGCAAAAAACATCATAGAGGCAATCAACACCAATGCCCCCCAACGCGCCCACGCGTTGTCATTCAACAGTTTGTAGATTTTCTCTGACATATCGTTTTAGTTTGATTATTTCAGTGTTTTGGCAATTTCCATAAAGCGCTCCATTCCCTTGGTGGCCACGTCTTCTATCTGAGTGAAGCCTTTCATATTCAGGTGGATGGGCTTGGGGTCAATCAGATAGATGGGGATGCCGGCAGGGGCATATTGCACCAGCCCGGCGGCGGGGTATACCTGCAGCGAGGTGCCCACAATAAGCATAATGTCTGCCTGGGAGGCGATTCTGGCGGCTGCGTCAAACTTGGGCACCGCCTCGCCGAACCACACGATGTTGGGTCTCAGCTGCACGCCGCGGCTGTCGGTATCGCCCAGGTTTACCGGCTTGTAACCCACGTCTATGGTCTTGCAGTCCTGCTCGCAGTCCTCCGGGCGCACTTTGGTGGATTCGCCGTGAAGATGGATGATTTTGGTGCTGCCGCCCTGCTCGTGCAGGTTGTCAATATTCTGGGTGACCACCGTCACGTCAAAATCCTTTTCCAGGGCAGCAATCAGTTTGTGGGCCTCGTTGGGCTTCTTGTCGGCCAGTTCGGCGCGGCGCTGGTTGTAGAATTCCAGCACCAGGGCGCGGTTGCGCCACCAGCCCTCTATGGTGGCCACGTCGGCCACGTTATAATTCTCCCAGAGGCCGTTGCTGTCCCTGAAAGTGCTTATTCCGCTCTCGGCGCTCACACCGGCGCCGGTCAGTACCACCAGTTTTTTCATTTGAAATATCTCTCTTTAAGCCAATGCTCAAACATCGGGTCAATAATGGAAGCCCGGTCGTCGGCATCGAATGTCACAATTTCTTTTTTGGACAGCGCCTCTTTCAGGCGGAAAACATTGGCGCTGCTGTTCAGCCGGTATTTCTTCAGAACCTCGGCCGAGCTGAATTTCTGGGCCCCGTCGCACACCGCTTTCAAAAAGTTGACCTGATTGGCGGTCAGGTTGCCGACGGTGTATCTGTAGGCCGATTCGTTGTCGTTGTAGTAACTCTCCACGGCACCGCGAAGAATCCTCTTGTTGATGTATCCCAGAGCCTGGGAGTCGCACATCGCCGCCAGTCGGTTGATGACCTTGGGATAGCCGCCCGCGGTCTTGTAAATGGCGTCGGCGGTCTCCATCTCCAGGTCTTTGCCCGAGAGCAGGAAGCCGTTGCGCAGGTAGGTTATGCAGTCGCTCTTGGGCAGC
The DNA here is from genome assembly GCA_016290415.1 of Bacteroidales bacterium. GTDB lineage: Bacteria > Bacteroidota > Bacteroidia > Bacteroidales > UBA932 > Equibacterium. The sequence continues at coordinate 37,670 of JAEETP010000002.1, read as the reverse complement.
GGCCCCAGGGGAATGTTGCAGTTTATCTTGTAGAAAAATTTCTTCTTTTCGAAGATATCCTTCATCTTGTTTAGCTGCTCTCCCGTAACGATGTAGGCCACGTCCTTGTGGCTGGCCACCTCCTTTTCCATCAGCTTCAGTATCTTCTCGCCCTCTTCCATCTGCAGTATGTTCTGGAATTCTTTGAACCAGACCACGAAGTTGATGTCGGTGACGCTTGAGAGCAGATTGGGCAGATTGACGGCTATCGAGAGACTGACGTTGTCCAGGTCGATTCTGATGGGCAGCAGGGCGTCTTTGTTATAGTCGTCGATATATTTTTTGAAAAGTTTGACATAGAGGCCGGCCAGAGCCTGGGCGCTGGTCACGTTGAACAGATCCAGAGTTACTACAGTGGTGGGATAGCCCTCGTCCTTAAGCTGTCCCAGAGCCTTGTTTACCAGTATGCTCTTGCCGAAACCGGGCGCAGAATAGAGCGTGGTGAATGATTTCTCTTTTATCTGTTCCGCCAGGCGGGATGTCTCTTCCGGACGGAATATCAATTTGTCCCGGTGTGCGGGGTGCTGACTGTCGAAGTAAGATACCATACCATTCCAAATAACAGGAGTGTTACAAATGTAAATACAATTATTTTGCAATTCAAATAATATTAGTATCTTTGCACTCCCCAAAAGGGTTATAGACAGTCGATAAGCCATTGACAAAGAGGTATTTAAATTGAAATATCCGCTTACGGCTAATAATTTTTAAAAATTATTTTATGTACGCAATCGTTGATATTGCAGGACAGCAGTTCAAGGTTGAGAAGGGCAGCAAGATTTTCGTGAACCGTCTGGCAGCAGACGTGGATTCTTCCGTAAATTTTGACAAGGTGCTTCTCGTTGACAATGAAGGTTCTGTCCAGGTCGGCTCACCCTATGTAGCCGGTGCTACTGTCAAAGCTACCGTTATGGAGCATTGCAAAGCTGACAAGGTTATCGTTTTCCACAAGATCCGCCGCAAAGGTATGACTAAGAAAAACGGTCACCGTCAGTATCTTACCAAAATCCAAATTGACGAAATCGCTTAAAACTAAAGATTATGGCTCACAAAAAAGGTGTCGGTAGTTCCAAGAACGGCCGTGAATCGGAAAGCAAACGCTTGGGCGTTAAATTGTTTGGCGGTCAGGTTGCCAAGGCTGGCAACATCCTGGTGCGTCAGAGAGGCACTGTACACAATCCCGGCGAAAACGTCGGAATGGGCAGGGACCATACTCTTTATGCGTTGGTCGATGGTACAGTGGCATTCAAGAAGACCCGTGAAAACAAGTCTTATGTCTCTATAGTTCCCGCCAAGGGCGCTGAGGCGTAAAGACAGGGTCTAACCCTTACAGTAGATGGATGGCAATTATTGCCGTCCATTTTTTTTGTTATAATCCGCTTGGGGCAGATGCCTCCGCTTGCAATTCTTCCCGGGCAATAGTCTGCCGGTGGCGGTTAAAAAAAGTTTTGATAATCCGATAATAGTCGTACATTTGCAGTAGCGATTCTACGGATTCGCTGCATACTGGGCTGGCGAGTTTCTCGTCAGCCTTCAGTTTTATATAACAGTCGAAGATTCTCTCCGTTGAATATCCATACCTTAGACACAGCGACCCCATTATGAATGTGACCGCGTAGTGTGCGTATCATATAGCCATCTGTTAAGTTGCAATGGCGTATGATGATACAGTCAGATTGCGCCAGTCCGTTATGCAGCATATTACGGAAAGCGTTCCTTGGAAGAGGTGTGGAGTATGATTCATATTCGACATAATAGCCGTCTACCCATAGGTCCGGACATTTTCGATAGTAGCGAGTATCCTCCAATTCCCCAAATATCAGGTTATAGAGCGGATCTTTATAGTGAACTGCACGAAGAATCTTGACCTCGTGCCCCTCTATAGCCAAGCACTCTGCTATTTTCAAAATGTCATCGTAATCAGAATCAGTGCTCGAAAGCCCCAACATTAACCAAATCTTGCCGCCACTTTCATACTGTCTGTACAGAACAAATAATTCAGAAGAATCTATCATCTCTCGCTTCAGTCATCAATCGTTATATGTGAAGTGCGATTAATAAAAAAACAGAAAACCAGTTAGGGCTGGTATTCTGTTTTATGTAGCGCACTTGCTTTATCCTTAGACAAGGCAAATATAACCACATTTCTTGTGACTCCAAAATAACGACATCCGCTCGTGGCAGATGCCTCCGCTTGCAATTCTTTCCGGGCAAAAATCTGCCCCTGAAAGAATTCAAGCTCCGGACTCTATCTGCCCCGTCGCTCTCTCCACCCCTGTCCCACCAAACCGCCATACCCGTTTAAAAGTAGATAGCACCCCTTGGCGACATCACCCCCGGCGACCTTCCTAAAGTCCTCTGCGCCTCCGCGGCCCATAGGACGGCCCGTGTCGAAGTGGGGGCGAGGCGGTTTGGTGGGACGATGGTGTCTTGAAGCGGGTTTTTGTTACCTTTGTAAATATTGATACCCTGTTTCGATGAAAGTGATATTCAGCCGTAAAGGTTTTGACAGTGCTGCCGGGGGAATGCCTAGTCCTATTCTCCCTGACGGGACGTTATTGTCCTTGCCGATTCCATCATCGAAGGATAGCGTTCAGTATGGAGATTTATCATACGGAGGGATGTCATATAATGAGATTATTCGTGAGCTTTCGCCAAGGACGCAATTACTGGCTTCATCTACGTGCCATCTGGATCCGGATATTAGAAAGGGCGTCATTCACCGGGTAAAATGGAAACCCGCATTTGGCCAAGTAGGGGCTTCTCTTTCGCATTTGGATAAGCAAGGAGTGGGTGTTGGAGATTTGTTCCTGTTCTTCGGCTGGTATCGTCAAACAGAATTCCATAATGGCAGACTTAGATATGTGCCAAATGCGCCTGACCTCCATATTGTTTATGGGTATCTGCAAATAGGCTCTATCATTAGAGATAAGAAAGATATTCCTTCAGAGCTGTTGATACATCCACACGCAGCTGATTTCCGTTGGACGAATGGAAAGAATGCATTGTTTCTTCCGACGGAGATACTTTCTCTTGATACGAACCTTCCTGGTTATGCTTGTCTGTGTTATTCACCGAATAGGGTCCTAACCAAGTCTGGATGCAAGCGAAGGGTGTGGAATCTGCCGCCCTTCTTCCGTGAGATCCCTATCTCTTACAATCGTACAGCGTGGAAAGAAGATGGGTTTTATTCTGCTGGGAGAGGGCAGGAGTTCGTTTTTGAGGCCAACGATAAAGTGCTAGAATGGGTGAAGTCGATTATCCGTAATACTTCAGATAAAACTCTTTGAAAGGCTCAGCGGCATCCATCATTGAATAAGCAGTCTTAGAATACCTGTTGAACAGTAACGCTTTCAATTCTATGGGTACACCATCGTCCTTCGCAAATGACGTAAGACCAACTACAGCATACTCCGAGAGAAGGTCGTTATAGTCGTATCGTTGGCCGTGCTTTACAAAGCACATCTCGTAGAACCACAACATCGCCTTGTCCTGGTCAACTTTATCAAACGGATTTTGCTCTTCGCCTTTGTAGTAGCGGCAGTATTTTATCAGGTCTTCGTTTTCCATAACTGATTAATTCTTTGAGGGCTCAGGCTCTTTCCATCTATGAGCCTCATACTTTAGGAACCATTTGCGTTGCTCGGCACTATCATAGTGATTATGGTCGTCAATAATGCACCCGGTCCAAAGGTCGTGGGAAATCTCTTCAATGACCTCCCTTAACTCAAGATGCTCGATAAACTTCTGAGGAATTGACTTCCGCCCCAGAAGGCAACCCATAATGTTGCCGCAAACCGCACCGGTGGAATCACTGTCACCTGAGTGATTGACAGCGCTTATGATGGCATCCTCAAACGAGTCACTATGCTTGACTGCGCTATATATGGCGATAGCAAGAGCCTCGTGGCCAGTCCAACCTCCGCCGATAGACTCAATCGCAACAGGATCTGGCGAGTCGGTACCAGCAAGACTAATGGCTTGCTCCACGATGTCCTGCAACTGCTTGACGTGTTTTGGGAAGAGTATCCCGTATGTCCTTCCAGAATTATCTTCAGATTTGATATTGGGCAGTGCCGACAGGCTCTCACTCACAACGCTGACCAATCCGTCAGGTGCTTCACAAGCACCATCCATAATACGCATAAGGATATGATTAAGCACTGCTGACGGCATAAAACCGAGCGGATGCTTATGGGTAATCTTCGCCGCACCGGCAGCACAATCATCACAGGCGAGAAGACTGTCTTCGAAATCAGAAAGATAGTTATGGATGTACGAAAACAGCGCTATGGGCGCAGTTCTCATAACGCCCCCGCAACCACAGCTGTCATTCTCCAGCGGTTTCCCATTATCCATAGCACGTAATGCATTCAAGCAGGTGTTGCCTGGTGCGCGACGTGAATACAACTCTGGCACATCCATCAGCCAGGAAATACCGTAATCCTTCTCTTTCCTACAGGTCCAATCTTGAGTGTGAAGCCAATCTCTATAAGTATTTTCACAATAATGATCGATGCGCGCCATAAGGCCATAAGTATAGCCTCTTGTCATTGCAAACAGGATCCCATTTGCAGTGAACAACGCCATCTGGGTATCATCAGAAATCTGCGCAAGTCCACGACGATCCAACTGAAACGCTCTTATGCCGTTGGATCCATACTGACCCTGAATCTCACGCCAAGAACTAAACTCGACAGCATATCCGAGCGCATCGCCTACGGCACCGCCGATCATACATCCGAGGGTGCGGTCCAAAGTGGTATCGTTTATTCTATCCATATTAGCAGTGGCGTGTCTAATGCAAAGATATGAAAAAGCGGGCGATGTTTGTCTCGTCCTGCCAAAGCGCCGGGTTCATTCGTATACGCGAGCCGTCCTGGCGGCGGTGGAGGCGCCGAGGACTTTAGGAAGGTTGCCGGTGGCGATTTCGCCGGGGGCTGCTATCTCATTATTAAACGCGTAGGCGCTTTGGCGGGACCGGGGAGGAGGGAGCGCTGGGGCAGATATTGTCCGGAGATTACAAGTGTCGGCGGGCAGATTTTTGCCCGAGACACTTGGTAATCGGAGGCATCTGCCCCGAGCGGCCATCAGCACCGTGTAGTTGTCGTTTCATAAAACATCGTCGCCTAAACGGATAATTTGCTATATTTGCTGTCCTAAAAGTGAATGATTAAAAACTGATATAATGCTTACACTCAAACTTCTCAGGGAAAACCCCGATTTTGTTGTAGAACGGCTGGCTGTCAAGAATTTTGACGCCAAAGAGATTGTTGCCAAGATTCTGGAGTGCGACCAGCAGCGCCGCGCCGCCCAGAGCGAGATGGACGCCCTGCTGCAGCAGCAGAAGGCCAAGGCAGCTGAAATCGGTGCCCTGATGAAAGCCGGCAACCGCGAGGCGGCCGAGGCAGCAAAGGCCTCTGTGGCAGCCCTCAAAGAGCAGTCCAAGTCTCTGGAAGAGAAGATGGCCCAGGCAGAGAAACAGCAGAACGACCTGCTGGTGCTGCTGCCCAACCTCCCTTGCGCCCAGGTGCCCGAAGGCAAGAATGCCGACGACAACGTAATCGTGAAGATGGAGGGTCAGATTCCCGAGCTGGGAGAGGATGCCCTGCCGCACTGGGAGCTTGCCGCCAAATATGACATCATAGACTTCGATCTGGGCGTGAAGCTCACCGGCGCCGGATTCCCCGTTTATAAGGGCAAGGGTGCCAAGCTGCAGCGCGCACTCATCAACTATTTCCTGGAGTTCAACAGCGCCGCCGGCTATCTGGAGGTGGAGCCGCCCGTAATGGTAAATGAGGCCTCCGGTTTCGGTACCGGCCAGCTCCCCGACAAGGAGGGCCAGATGTACCACGCCACCGTGGACAATTTCTATCTGGTGCCCACCGCAGAGGTGCCCGTGACCAACATCTACCGCGATGTGATTCTTGGTCAGAAAGACTTCCCCGTGAAGATGACCGCCTACACTCCCTGCTTCCGCCGCGAGGCCGGCTCCTATGGCAAGGATGTCCGCGGCCTGAACCGTCTGCATCAGTTCGACAAGGTAGAAATCGTGCAGCTGAGCCTGCCCGAGAAGTCCTATGAGGCCCTGGACGGTATGGTGGCCCACGTAGAGAAACTGGTGGCCAGCCTTGGCCTTCCGTTCCGCATCGTGCGCCTGTGTGGCGGCGATATGAGTTTTACAAGTGCCATAACCTATGACTTCGAGGTGTTCAGCGCCGCTCAGAAGCGCTGGCTGGAGGTCAGTTCGGTGAGCAACTTCGAGTCCTATCAGGCAAACCGCCTGAAACTCCGCTATAAAGACGAGAACGGCAAGATTCAGCTGGCTCACACCTTGAATGGCAGCTCACTGGCTCTTCCCAGAATAGTGGCCGCGCTGCTCGAAAACAATCAGACCGCAGAGGGCATCAAGGTGCCCGAGGTTCTGCGCAAGTGGACAGGCTTCGACATCATAGACTAAATGCACAAGTCAGGTCAGAGAGTCATAATGGGAATAGACCCCGGTACCCAGATTATGGGCTACGGGGTCATTCTTGTTGATGGCAAGAAAGTCCATTTCGTGGACCTGGGCATCATTGACCTGCGCAAAGAGAAAGATCATTTCGAGAAACTCCGCCGCATCTTTATAGAGGTGGGGTCGCTCTACGACCAGTATAAGCCCGACGACCTGGCCATCGAGGCGCCGTTCTACGGCAAGAATCCGCAGGTGATGCTCAAGCTGGGCCGGGCGCAGGGTGCCGCCATAGCCGCCGCTCTGCAGAGGGATATCCCCATCTTCGAATACGCGCCCAGAAAGGTCAAAATGGCCATCACCGGCAAAGGCGCGGCCAGCAAAGAGCAGGTCAAGGAGATACTGGAGCGCACTATGGACGTCAAGCTGGACATTAAATATCTGGATGCCAGCGACGCCATCGCCATCGCAATGTGCCACTTCTACCAGCTCACCAACCCGATGAGCGACACCAAGGCCTCAACCAACTGGAAAAACTTCGTGGCTGCCCACGCCGACCGTGTGGTCAAGCGCTGACGTTCTGTCTGTTAAGGTAGCTCTGCCGTTCCGCTTCAGGGAACTTCTCTATCGCGTAGCGCATCATAGTGCGGGGCATCTTCAGGTAGCGGGGTGTGCCGTCAATTTCTTCTTTCAGATATGCCGTGAGGGCAGCCTTGTCCTTCTTTCCCGCCTCCCGAAGCAGCCATCCCACCGCTTTGTGAATAAGGTCGTGCGGGTGGTGCAGCAGTATATCGGCAATGGCAAAGGTGTCGGCAATCTGGCCGTGGCGGATAAAGGTCATAGTGCTCACTATGCCGATGCGCTGCTCCCAGATGGTGTGGCCGCTGCGGGCCAGATCGTAGAGCAGCGAACGGTCCTTGTCCAGCAGCCACTCGCCCAGAAGCGGATAGCAAGAGAGATCCACCAGGTCCCAGTTGTTGATGCGGTCGGTATGGGAGAGATAGAACCGGACGCACTCATCCTGAGATATCAGCGGCCGTTTTTTCGCGTGGCGGAAGATCTCCACAAGTGCCAGCAGCGCCGCCAGCCGCACCTCGTGATATTCGCTGGCGATGCATTCTTCCAGCTGGTTGATGCCGACTTCACGCCAGCATTCCTTTACCACTCCCCGGGTCACAGGCACTTTGATTCCCAGAAACCTGTCGCCTTCGCCATACTGGCCCGGCCCCGTCTTGAAAAAGCGGGAAAGGCCGGCCACCTGGGAAGGGTCGGCTTTGGCAAACATCTTTTCAAGGAGGATATTCATACCCACTAAAGCATCTTCAGCGCCCTGGCAAGCTGGTCGGGACAGCTGGTGCCGCGCCCCTTGCAGTCAATGCCCTCCAGGCGGGCAATCACATCCTCTTTTCTCATCCCTTCGCAAAGGATGGAGACGCCCTGCGTGTTGCCGTGGCAGCCGCCGGTATATTGCACCTTGCGGATGATGTCGCCGTCAAGTTCAATGTCTATCTGCTGCGAGCATACAATGCCGCAGGTCAGGAAGGAGGCCTTGCGGATGCCGCCGTCGGCCGTGTCGTATATTTTGGTTACTTCAAACATATCATTCATGATTTCCATCGCTTCAACGTGGGGAAGAACTGCTGCATCATCTGCTTGTATTCTTCCTTGGTCATCGGTTTGGGCATATTCTTGTTTACCTCGTCCACAAACTGCGCGCAGAATTCAATCATTTCGTCCATCGTGCAGTCTTTGGTGAAGGCGCCGTCCTTGTAGCAGTAGATGCAATAATCTTCGTTCTTGCTGCCGTCGGCGTTTGTGCCCAGCATCTCTTCTGTGAGCGGCATTCCGCAGCTCTGACAAAATTTCATTTCCATATCGTTAAATTGTTTCCTTCACAAATATACTCCACCGTGGAGAATCCCGCAAACCTTTGCATAAATAGCAGCGAGGGGTTATATTTGTTTCTCAAATATGTCAGAGCACTGGGAAGTATATGCAGACTGGAATCCGTGGCACGGTTGCACCAAGATAAGCCCCGGTTGCAAGTATTGCTATGTCTACCGTCAGGACGAGATGTACGGCAGCGAGATCTCGAGCAGCGAGTGCCGCAAGACCGGCAACTTCTATCTGCCCGTCAGGCGCAAGCGCGACAAGTCGTGGAAAATAGAGAGTGGTAAAATCGTATTCACCTGTTTCACCTCTGATTTCCTGCTGAAGGATGCTGACGCTTGGCGGCCGGAATGCTGGCAGATGATGAAACTTCGCAGCGACCTCTGGTTCTTCTTTTTTACCAAGCGCATAGACCGCTTTCTGGATTGTGTGCCCGAAAACTGGGGCGACGGTTACGACAATGTCATCGTGGGATGCACGGTGGAAAATCAGGAGATGGCGGATTATCGCCTGCCCATATTCCGTTCCCTGCCGATAAAGCATAAAAGCATAATCGCTTCGCCGCTTCTCACGGCCCTTGATCTGACTCCATACCTCGATGAGACAATAGACGAGGTATCGGTAGGAGGAGAGTCCGGGGTTGACGCCCGGCCATGCGACTACAACTGGATACTCTCCCTTCGAGAGCAGTGCGTGGCAAAGGATATCGCCTTTCGCTTCCATCAGACAGGTGCCCGTTTCATCAAAGACGGGAAGATGTTCCGGATACCGCGCCGCTATCAGCTCAGTCAGGCGCACAAAGCCGACATCGACTATAAGATAGGCCGATATCTCGTGCCAGAGACTGTTAAGTTTGAATGGAAAGAGAGTGATTATCACGAGTAATTGCCGATGAGTATCGTAGAAAAACATCCCTTCGAGCCGTTTTTGCCTGCCGGTGCGCGAATGCTGTTCCTGGGCAGTTTCCCGCCGCCGGAACATCGCTGGAACATGCCATTTTACTATCCCAACTGGATAAATGACTTCTGGCGGATAATGGGGCTGATTCATTTTGCGGACAAAGACCATTTCTGCAATCTGAAAGAAAAGCGGTTTGATGAAGAAGCCATTCGGACGTTCTGCGCCCGGCTGGGACTCGCTTTCTACGACACCGCCTGCGAGGTGCGACGTCTTAAAGACAATGCCTCCGACGCCTTTCTGGAGGTGGTGACTCCAACCGACCTGAAGGAGTTGCTTAGACGGATTCCGACCTGCACGTCAGTTGTGACCACCGGCCAGAAAGCATCGCTCCTGGCCGCGCAACAATTGATTTGCGATATCCCTCCGGTCGGAGGCTATGTAGATGTCAGCTTTGATAATGGTTCCGGGGAACGCGCCATCCGCTTTTGGCGTATGCCTTCCACATCCCGTGCATATCCACTTCCACTGAGCCGGAAAGCCGATTCTTACAGACGACTCTTTGAGCCAGTCCGCCGCGACATCTAAACCTATTCCTCTTCTTCCAGGACCGTCCGGACGATGTCCCGGCCGGTGGCGTAGCTGCGCCATTTGGCCAGCAGGGCGCTGAAGTCGGCGGGAATTTCGCTGTCAAAGAAGATCTCCTTGTGAGTGGAGGGATGGATGAATCCCAGCGTCTTGGCATGCAGCGCCTGGCGCGGCATAATCTGGAAGCAGTTGTCTATGAACTGTTTGTACTTGGCGTAGATGGGCCCCTTGAGCACCCTGTCGCCGCCGTAGCGGTCGTCATTGAAAAGCGGGTGCCCGATATAGTTCATATGGACTCGAATCTGATGTGTGCGGCCCGTTTCCAGATTGCATTCCACCAGAGTGGTGTAGCCAAAGCGCTCCAGAACCCGGTAGTGGGTGATGGCGGTCTTGCCCTGGCTGCCGTCTTCGAACACCTTGAACCGCATACGGTCGTTGGGGTCGCGGCCAATGTTGCCCTCTATGGTGCCGGCGTCGTCGGCCACATTGCCCCATACCAGGGCCCAGTAGGTGCGCTTGATGGTGTGCTCGAAAAACTGCCCCGCCAGTTTCATTTGCGAAATCTCGTTCTTGGCCACCACCAGCAGCCCGGAGGTGTCCTTGTCTATGCGGTGTACCAGCACGCCCATCCGCTCGTCGGGGGCGTCTGCGTCCTGGCTTATGCCCAGGTGATAGGCCAGCGCGTTGACCAGGGTGCCCGAGAAATGGCCGAAGCCGGGGTGTACCACCAGCCCAGCGGGTTTGTTCACTATCAGAAGGTCGTCGTCTTCGTACACGATGTCCAGCGGAATAGGCTCCGGATGAACCTCAAAGCCCCGCCGCTGGAAGGGGAGCATTATGGTGATGACGTCGTCTGGCTTGACCTTGTAGTTGGCCTTGACCGGGCGGCCGCCAACCCGCACGTACTGCGCTTCCAGCGCCAGCTGGATACGGTGGCGCGAGGTCTGCTCCATCTTGCTGACGATGTAGCGGTCTATGCGCAAGGGACTCTGCCCCTTGTCCACCACAAACCGGTAGTGCTCGAACAGTTGCTCGTCACTTTCGCTCTGCTCAAGCTCTTCGTCCAGAAGGTCTTCGGCCATCTATTTTATCTTATCGGGATTAACGGTCAGGTAGATGTCCACGCTGCGTCCCATACCTGCGGGGGTGCCGCCGGCGGGGGACTGGCTGTAGACCACGGCGTGCAGACTGTCGGCGTAATTTTTCACGCTGTCGTCATAGCGCATCTTGCCTACATTCAAAGAGTTCTCTATGATGTTGGAGGCGGCGACGCTGCCGGTGAAACCCTTCACGTTGGGCACGCTGGTGGTGTTGTCCTCTTCGTTGAGGCCCAGCACCAGGTCAATTTTGCTTTCGGTTTCCAGCTTGCGGCCGCTGGGGATGTCCTTGCCCTTGTATTGCTGCCGCAGCACATTGTTGGTGGCGATATCGCTCACGTATGTCAGCTTGCCCACACCAAGGCCGCTGGCAGCCAGTTCTGCCTGCGCCTGCCGCAATGAATAGCCTATTACAGAAGGCACCGACACCATACGAGGCACGGTGGAGTTAATGGTGATGAAGATGCGGCGGTTCTTTTTCACGCGGCTGCCGGCCACCGGGTTCTGGGAGAATACCACGCCCAGAGGCAGATGTTTCACAAACACGCTGTCGGCCACCTCCACGCGAAGGTTCAGGTTGCGGGCCACCTTGTGTACGGTGGTCATATCCAGTGCCGTGAAGTCGGGCACCGTGAGCTCTTTGTTGTGGCGGGTAAACAGCGCCAGAAATAGCTGCAGCAGCAACACAAGGGCAATCACAAACACGATGCCCCAGATAAAATTGCGCAGCAGCGGCTTATCTTTGAGTGAAAATCTTGCCATAATGACACAAAGATAACTAATTTTGCAAAGCTTAAAACAAATGTTTATGAAACACAGTTTTAAAGAATGGTTAGCCGTGACCAGATACTGGTCTTTCCCCGTTTCCACAATGCCCGTAATAGTTACTTTCGCATGGCTCTTCAGCCGCGGAGAGATTCCCTGTGAGTTCAAGCCCTATCTGGTGCTGATACTCTCGCTGCTGGGCGTGATGCTGCTTCACGCTGCCGGCAATGTGCTCAGCGACTATTTTGACTACAAGACAGGTGTGGACAACGAGAAGGCATTTGCCGTGCCCAATCTTGTTTTCAAAAAGTTTGAGCCCAAAGAGTACCTGAGGTTCAGCATAATACTCTTTATCCTTGGCATCGCCGCCGGCATAGCCGTGACCCTGCTCAGCGGCACCGGCCTGCTGATTATTGGCGGAGCGGCAGTGCTGCTCACAATGCTTTATTCCTTCCTGAAGTATCACGCCCTAGGCGACCTTGACATCTTTATCATTTTTGGCGTACTCACCGTGCTGGGTGCAGCCTATGCTCTCACCGGGACCTTCCGTCCCGATGCCCTGATACTGGCTGTTCCCGTGGGAATTATCACCGTTTCTGTGCTTCACGCCAACAATACCTACGACACCAACAGCGACCGCGAGGCCGGCATCAAAACCTTTGGTATGCTCATCGGTCTCAAGGCATCGGCTATGCTCTACTGCACATATATGGTGCTGCCGTTTGTCTGCATAATTGCCTATGTGATTGCCGGACTTATGCACCCGCTGGCGCTGCTTTGCCTGCTGGCCGCAGTGCCCGCATTCAAGAATCTGAAAAAGGCGGCTACATATAAGCAGAACGGACTGGAGGCGATGGCCGGCCTGGACCAGGGTTCCGCCAAACTGCAGATGGTGTTCTCGCTGCTGCTTTCCGTGGGCCTGATTATCGCCGGTCTTATATGAAAACCCGCCGCAATCTTTTAGTCGCGATACTGGCTGCAGCCCTGCTGTGGTTCTATATGTTCAGCCCCTGGACCGCCGGACGGCCCAATTTCTGGCTGGTGATGTGCTGCTCTGCAGTGATTCTCACTACCCTGGCGGTGTCTTTCACCCCCAAGGACGAAAGAAAAATCCGGATAGAACGACCCCTTCTGCAAATCGTGGCCGGTGTGGCCATCGCCTTTGCGCTGTGGGGCATATTCTGGATAGGGGACAAGGCCTCCCAGTGGCTGTTTGCCTTTGCCCGTCCGGAGGTTGACGCCGTGTATTCTATGAAAACCGGACTGCCGGTGTGGCTCATAGGGCTTCTGCTGCTGGTGCTGATTGGCCCGGCGGAGGAGTTTTTCTGGCGCGGCTATGTGCAGAAGACCTTCACAAAGCTGTTTGCCGGCAAACGGGCCGCCGACTGTGCCTTCATTGCCACCGCGGCCATTTATGCCCTGGTGCACATCTGGTCGTTCAATTTTATGCTGATTATGGCGGCGCTGGTGGCGGGCCTGGTGTGGGGCTTCATCTACCGCATTTGCCCCAAGGCACTGCCGGCCCTGATTATCAGCCACGCCCTCTGGGATTTGCTGGTATTCGTGCTGCTGCCCATTTAGCGGAATAATCACTATCTTTACAAGACAATTAAACCATAATCTTATGCTGGAAGATATAATTCAACAGGACATAAAGGCCGCTATGCTGGCCAAGGACAGTGTGGCGCTGGCATCGGTGCGCGCCATCAAGGCCGCTATTCTGCTGGCCAAAACTGCCGAAAACGGCAAGCCGGTGGATGACGCCGAAATAGTGAAGATAATTCAGAAGCTGGTAAAGCAGCGCAAAGAAAGCGCCGAAATCTATTCCCAGCAGAATCGTCCCGAACTGGCAGACAACGAGCTTGCAGAGGTGGCCGTGATGGAGCGGTATCTCCCCAAGCAACTCTCCGAGGCTGAGATAGAAGAGGCCCTGAAGGGAATTATTGCCCAGGTGGGAGCCACCTCTATGGCCGATATGGGCAAGGTGATGGGCACCGCTACCAAAGCCCTGGCAGGCCAGGCAGACGGCAAAGTGATCAGCGCACTGGTTCGCAAACTCCTCGCATAAAACCATAACTATGAAAAAGATAGCTCTTATCGCGGCAGCGCTGCTGGCGGCGGCGCAGGCCTTTGCACAATCGTTTGACATTCAGCTCGCCACCGGAGCTACAATGCGCGTCCAGGCTTGCCGGGATGACATTTTCAGGATTCAAGTTTCAGAAAATGGATTGTTTCCGGAGTCGATAATGATCCGCTACGGCATCTTCCGCGACAGTTGGGATGATGTCGGGGCCAAGATGGAAGGCGACGCCGGGAAGGTGATCATTAAAACGGCAAAGTATGCCCTTTCGGTGAATAATGCCACCGGAGTGGCCTCGCTGGCCGATGCCGAGGGCAATGTCCTGATCAAGTCCATCGAATACCTCGACAGCAAGGCCCCGCGGATGGGCGTGTATGCCGACAGCTACAATCAGCAGTTCCGCTATCTGAACGAGCACGTCAATATCATTGGCAGCGACCACTGGGAGCAGAACACCGATATGGGTGTGGATATCACCGACAAGAGCAAGACCAGCGCCATAAGGCTTTCCCTTGAAGAGGGCGAGCGGCTCTACGGCGGCGGCAGCACCAGCCGCAAGCACCTGCAGCACCGCGGCGAGGTGCTTCGCATCTTCACCACATATGCCAATACGGAAAATGTGAATCCGTTCATAATGAACACCGGCGGCTGGGCCATCCTGAACAATACCACCAACATCAGCTTTATGGACTGCGGCGTTAGCGAGCCGGACAATCTGCTGGCCTTCAATTCGGTGAAGGGAGCCGATTTCTATCTGATGGCGGGCGGGGATATGCTGACCCTGCTGCAGCGCTACCACGACATTGCCGGTAATAACTACCTGCTGCCCCGCTGGGCCTACGGATGCTGCTTTGGCCCCCACCTGAACAGCGACGCCTTTGTGTTTATGAACGAGGCGGTCAAGTTCATAGAGCAGGGCTATCCTATGGATATGATGTGGGTTGAGCCGCAGTGGATGGAGACCTACTACGACTGGACCACCAAAAAGAAATGGGACTACAAGAAGTTCCCTGGCCAGCCTTACTGGTATTCAAACGAAACAGTGAACGGCGAGCACGGCGGCAGCTTCATTTCCCGTATGCACGCGCTGGGCTACAAGATCTGCCTCTGGCTGAATATCGACACCGACCTCTCGGTTATGGAAGAGGACCGGCTGGCCAGGGAAAACGGCGGAAAGCTTTCGGGCCAGGAGAACTGGTTCGACCATCTGAAAAAGTTCCTTGGCAACGGCGTGGACGGCTTCAAGCTTGACCCCGGCCAGACAGTGGACCGTCACCCCAACCGGAAATACTATAACGGCTATACCGACGCCGAAATGCACGAGGTGAACCAGGTGCTGCTGCCCAAGCAGTTCCTGGCAATGAACCGTGACTTCCGCGCCACCCGTTCGTTCCACCACTACTGCGGTGGCTTTGCCGGAACGCAGCACTACACCGCAGCCACCACGGGCGACAGCGGCGGCGGGGTGCAGGTGCTCTACGACCAGCTGAACCTGCAGCTGAGCGGCTACAACAACACCAGCTGCGACGTTGGCGCCAGCACCGACGGCCTCCATATGGGCATATTCCTCCCCTGGATGCAGATAAACAGCTGGTATAGCTTCAAGGAGCCCTGGTATCAGCCTCTGGACGAGCAGCAGGTATACCGCAACTATCTGCAGCTGCGCAACCGTATGGTTCCTTATACCTACAGCGCCGCGCTAAAGGGCACTGTAGACGGCACTCCGGTGATGATGCCTATGCCTATGGCTTTCCCTGATGACCGCAATTGCGACGATATGGCCAATGCCTATATGTACGGCGAGGGCCTTCTGGTCACCGTCTTCAGCGACACCGTATATCTGCCCGAAGGCACCTGGTATGACTTCTGGACCAACGAGAAAAGGGAGAGCAAAGGCGAATCGTTCCCGGCCGAGTTTGACCACTCGCAGTACGGCGGCCCCGTGTTCGTAAAGGACGGCGCTATAATTCCGTTCCAGCACGTGGCAAATCACGCCTGCGAGAAGCCGCTGGACACCATTGTATTGAATGTCTGGCCGGCCGACAGGGGCGAGTACACCTTCTGGGAAGATGATGGCACCACCTACGAACACGAAAACGGAGCCATTGCCCGCACCCGTTTCAGCTACGAGAAGAAGGGGCGCAAGCTCACTCTGGCAGTTGATCCGGTAGAAGGCTCGTATGAGGGAATGCACACCAGCCGCACATACGAGGTCAAGATGACCCTGGCGCGCAAGCCCCGCCGCATCAAGGCCGACGGCCGCCGCATTAAAGATTTCGTGTGGGACAAAGAGCGCAAGACGGTGACCTTCTGCGCAGGTCATCCCGACACCGCACAGCCTCTTGAGGTCAAGATAAAACTCTAGGGATTACTCAAATACCACCGTCTTGTTCTTGTAGACCATAACCTTGCGGTCTATGTGCTTCAAGACAGCGCGGGAGAGCACGATCTTTTCCAGATCCTTGCCCTTGCTGATTATGGATTCCACCGAATCCTTGTGGGTGATGCGTGCGACATCCTGCTCAATGATAGGACCGGCGTCCAGTTCGCTTGTGACATAGTGGCTGGTCGCCCCTATTATTTTCACGCCGCGGTCAAACGCCTGGTGATAGGGCTTGGCGCCCACGAATGCGGGCAGGAAGGAGTGGTGGATATTGATGATCCGGTCTGGATAAGCCTTTATGAATTCGTCGCTTATGACCTGCATATAGCGGGCAAGCACTATGAAGGTCACATTGTTCTTCCTGAGCAAATCCAGCTCGGCCGCCTCCTGGGCCGCCTTGTTTTCCGGTGTGATGTTGAACACGTGGTAGGCGATGCCAAACTTTTCCGCCACCGGCCGCAAATCTTCGTGGTTGCTGACAATCAACGGTATATCCACGTTCCATTCGTCGGCGCTCCAGCGGGCCAGCATATCGTACAGGCAGTGGGACATCTTGCTCACGAAGATGGCCATACGGGGCTTCTGCTCTGCAAAGTAGAGCCGGAACTGCATATCGTATTTCTGTCCGTACAGGGTGCCGAAATATTCGCCTATGCGCTCTTTGGGAATCAGGAAAGAGGTAATGTCCCACTCGACCCTCATAAAGAAGGCGTTGTTGGCGTGGTCTACGTACTGGTCCAGATATATGATATTACCCTTATTTACAGTGATGAAGTTTGAAATCTCTGCAATGATGCCCGGCACGTCGGGGCAGTGGATAAGCAATATGGCGGTGTTTTTCTTCATAACAGCGCAAAAGTATAGATATTCTTGAATTTGAAGAAAAATAAATCTACTTTTGCCCCTATGAGAAAGATCAGAGTATTCGCTCCTGCAACCGTTGCCAATATGGGCTGCGGCTTCGATATAATGGGTATGACGCTGGACGCCGTAGGCGATGTCCTTTCTGTGGAAATCGGCGAAGGTGACAGCCTCACCATAATCAACAACAGCAAGCAGAAACTGCCCGAAGACATAGAGCAGAATGTGATTACGCCCGCCGTGCGTGCCTTTATGAAGGAGTACGGGGTGCCTATGTCCATCACCGTCACCGTAGAGCATAAGATTGCCCCCGGCAGCGGCATCGGCAGCAGCGCGGCCTCTTCTGCCGCGGCGGTATATGCCCTCAACGAGCTTCTGGACCATCCTTATCCCGATGAGAAGCTGGTGGAATTTGCAATGGAAGGGGAGAAACTGATCAGCGGCGGCACACCTCACGCCGACAACGTGGGTCCGTCAATCCTGGGCGGCGTGGTGCTGCTTCGCGGATACGACCCGCTGGACGTGGTGCGCCTGCCGGTTCCCGGCCGTTTCTGCTGTGCAGTGGCCCATCCCGCGATTATGGTCTCTACCCGCGAGGCCCGCGAAGTGCTTCCCAAAGACATCCCTTTGCGTATGGCTGTCAAGCAGTGGGGCAATGTGGCGGGTCTGGTGGCCGGCCTGGCAGAGGGCGATGTGGCCCTGATAGGCCGCTCTATGCAGGATGTGGTGGTGGAGCCCTACCGAAAGCATTTCATTCCCGGGTTTGACGAGCTCCGCAAGAAGGTGCTGGAGGTAGGTGCGCTGGCAATGAACATCTCCGGCGCGGGTCCTTCTGTGTTTGCCCTCTGCGAGAGTATGACTCTGGCCGACAGGGCGGGAGAGGTTATGAAAGCCCACTTCTTGCAATACAACATAGAGTCCAATATCTATGTTTCCAAGATTTCCAACCGCGGTGCACGCACCCTGGTGGACTATAACTTCGCAGGCTGATGAAGTTCTACAGCACAAGGGATACATCCAAAAAGCTTTTCCCGTTGGATCAGGCCGCCTTTCTGGGGCTGGCGCCCGACGGCGGTCTCTTTGTCCCGGAGCGCATCCCCAAGGTTGACCTGGAGCGGGTAAAGGAACTCGCAGGACGCTCTTACGCCGATATGGCGGGCTATCTTGCAGGTGTCATCTTTGACGATGTCCCCGCAGATGTGATAGACGAGGTAGTGCGCAAGGCCTACGACTTTGACATCCGTTTCCACAAGTTCGATTCCCGAAAATCTGCACTGGAGCTTTTCCACGGCCCCACCTTCGCCTTCAAGGATTTCGGCGCGAGGTTTATGGGGCAGATGACCGGCAAACTCAATACCACCGACGGCCTCACTATACTCACCGCCACCAGCGGCGACACCGGCAGTGCGGTGGCAGGCGGTTTCTACAACGTACCCGGCGTGGACGTGGTGATTCTCTATCCCGACGGTAAGGTCTCTCCGCTGCAGGAGGCTCAGATGACCACCCTGGGCGGCAACATTCACCCGCTGCGCGTACGCGGCAATTTTGATGACTGCCAGCGCCTGGTGAAGACGATGTTTTCCGACACCGACCTTCGCGGCCGCAAGCGCATCACCAGTGCCAATTCCATAAATCTGCTGCGCTGGATTCCGCAGAGCTTCTACTATTTCTGGGCTTATGCAATCTGGAGCCAGACCCATTGCGGCGCTCCCGACGTGGTTGTGCCCAGCGGCAACTACGGCAACATCACCGCAGGTATGCTGGCGGCCCGTATGGGTATGCCGGTAAGGCGCTTTGTGGCGGCGTCCAACGCCAACGACGTGGTGCCGGAGTTCCTCATCACCGGCGATTATCTTCCCCGCGCCTCGGTCCGCACAGTGGCCAACGCAATGGACGTTGGCGCTCCCAGCAACTATGAGCGTATGATGTGGCTCTACGGCAGCATCGGCGCCCTTCGCCGCGAAGTGGTGGGTTTCTCCGCTTCTGACCAAGAGATTCTGGCAGCCATCAGGGAGATAGAAGATAAATACGGCTATATCAGCGATCCTCACAGCGCTATCGGTTACCTCGCTGCAAAGCACTATGATATAGACGGATACTGGCTTTCTACCGCCAGCCCGGCCAAGTTTGGAGAGGTGATAGAGGCAGCCACCGGCCACTGGCCCGAAATCCCCACCGCCCTCCGGCTCAGGATGGATTCAGAGCGCGTCTACAAAATGATGGACGCCAGCGCCGACGACCTCAAGGAATATTTGCTGTCGCTTTAGAGCGGATCTACATCGATAGTGATATCGGAAGATGGGGAGGCTGTGAGCACTTGTGCCACGGCCTCCTCAATTTTTGATTTCTGCCTTTGGGCGCTGGCTGTGCGGGGAATCTTGATCCAGATGATGCGGATGTATTTTCCCGCCACGCGGTCCACCGCCGGGGTGATGGCCTCAGAATAATCCTTCAGGCCGGCGCTGCCAAGCCTTCTTGCCACCAGACTGCAGGTGAGCCGCAGCCTTGCCTGGTCGGTATCTTTCAGCGTCAGCTGAATCATCCTGACATAGGGCGGGAAGCCGAACAATTGGCGCTGGGCCAGCAGGTCATCTGTGAAGGCGTGGAGTTTGTCTTCCGATGCCAGCGCGGCCAGCACGGGGTGGGAGGTGTCAAAGGCCTGGATCACCATCTGGCCGGTGCCTTCGCGGCGGGAGACGCGGCCGCGAAGTTGGGTGAGCAACTGCAGCGCCTTTTCGTCGGCCCGGAAATCCTGCAGGGAGAGTATCGAGTCGGCACTGATCACGGCCACCAGCGATAGGTTTTCAAAGTCGAAGCCCTTGGTTATCATCTGGGTGCCCACAAGTATGTCGGTATTGCCGGCTGCAAAGTCGTTCAGGATTGATTTCTCTGCAGTGAGGGTGGCGGCGGTTTCGGCGTCAAAACGGGCTATGCGGGCATCGGGAAATATTTCCTGCAGCTCTTCTGCCAGCCTTTCTGTGCCTGCCCCCTTGGCGGTGTAGGTCCCCTTGCCGCAGTGGTGACACAAGGGGTCAAACCTGGCCTTCCAGCCGCAGTAGTGACAGCTGACGGTGTCGTTGAATTTGTGGTAGGTCAGGCTCACGTTGCACTGGGGGCAGCGCAGGGTTTCGCCGCAGGAGTCGCATTGCAAAAAAGAGCTGTAAGAGCGCCTGGAGCGGAATACCATCACCTGCCGGTGATTCTTGAGTTGCTCTGAGATCAGGTTTATCAGCTGCATTGAGAAAGAGCCACGGGCGTTGTGCATAGCATACACCTTGCCCATATCTATCAGCTTGACCGGAGCGTCGCCGGCGCCGAAATATTTGGTGCGCAGCTCCGCCAGGCCGTATTTGCCTTCCGAGACATTGTAGAGCGATTCCATAGAGGGTGTGGCGCTGCCCAGCAGGGTGCGCACGCCCAGCTTCGAGGCCATCATCAGCGCGGCGTCGCGGCCGTTGTAGCGGGGTGCCGGGTCGGTCTGCTTGTAAGAGCTGTCGTGCTCTTCGTCCACAATTATGAACCCCAGGTTCACTATGGGCAGGAACAGCGCGCTGCGGGTTCCCAGCACCAGATAGTTGCCCTGTCCGGAAATCAGCTTGTCAAAGACTTTCTTGCGGGCAGGGACGGTTTGTCTGGAGTGGAAAACCAGCACTTTGTCGCCAAGGGCGTCGGTAAGACGCTGCTCCAGCTGGCGGGACATCGCTATCTCGGGCACCAGATAGAGCACGCTGCGTCCCTGGACCAGATATTGCCGGGCCAGTTTTATGTAGATTTCGGTTTTGCCGGAGGAGGTCGCACCCCAGAGCAGAACGGTCTTTTTGCCTTTGCGGTAGTGCTCCAGAATGGTTTCCAACGCCTTCTGCTGCTCTTGCGAGAGGGCTTTCTCTTCCTTGGCCACGGCGGCCTTCACCGGCCGGTTCACAGTGCGTTTTTTCTCGCTCTGATGGAAAAACGCGGCGGGGTAGGCGCTCTTGAAAACCTCTCCGAGGCTGCAGAGATAGTAGTCGGCAATCATCTGCCAGAGCTCTATTTGGACGGGCGGCAGCGGCTTCAGGCTGGCGATTTTTTCTATCGGGAGAATCTTGCTTTCTGACAGAGCTTCGGGCAGGGGACAGCCAGCGCGGCGAACCACCGCCAGATAGCGCCTGCCAACCAGGGTCACCACAACCCAGCTGCCCGTCTCAACGGGTTCGGTAATATCCTCAGGGACATAGTAATAAGTGATTCCGCCGCAGAATTTCAGCGGCACTATCACCTCTACGTATCGTCGGTTCTCCTGAGACATCCTTTAAATATACAAAAAACTCAACCAAAGTGCAAAAATAATGTTCATTGAAGAAAAATTGCTACCTTTGCGCACTTATAATATTGCGCGCACACGATGGAAAGAGTAAAATGTCTGATAATTGGCAGCGGCCCTGCGGGTTACACGGCTGCGATTTATGCCGGCAGAGCGGGTCTGGCACCCGTCCTGTACGAGGGCCTTCAGCCGGGCGGCCAGCTTACCACCACCACAGAAATCGAGAACTATCCCGGTTTCCCCGATGGTGTGGATGCAAACCATATGATGGCATCTTTCCGCGCCCAGGCGCAGCGTTTTGGCTGTGACATCCGCTTTGGCTCTGTCACTAATGTAGACTTCAGCGCCAGGCCCCTCGTGCTCACCATAGACGAGAATCAGCAGATAGAGGCCGACGCAGTGATCATAGCCACCGGCGCTTCTGCAAAATATCTGGGGCTGGAGAGCGAGCGCAAGTTCCGCGGTATGGGCGTTTCTGCCTGCGCCACCTGCGACGGCTTCTTCTACCGCAAGAAAGACGTGGCCGTGGTGGGCGGCGGCGATACCGCCTGCGAAGAGGCCACCTATCTGGCCGGCCTTTGCCGCAAGGTCTATATGATTGTCCGCCGCGACGTGCTGCGCGCCACCGAGGCAATGCAGCAGAAGGTGCGTGAAACTGAGAATATCGAGATTCTGTGGGAAAGCCAGACTCAGGAGGTCCTGGGCGATGAAAGCGGCGTCACCGGCGCCCGTCTGGTGAAAAAGAGCGGCGAGATATTTGATATAAAAATCGACGGATTCTTCCTGGCGATTGGCCATCACCCCAACAGCGATGTCTTCAGGCAGTGGGTAGAGACCGACGCGGCAGGGTATATCGTTGTGAAAGACGGCACCAGCGCCACCAGCTGTCCCGGCGTGTTCGCCGCCGGCGATGTCTGTGACCCGCGCTACCGTCAGGCGGTTGTGGCTGCCGGAAGCGGTTGCAAGGCGGCTATGGATGCCGAAAAGTATTTGAAGGAAATATGAAGCAAAAAGTCCTGATATTCGTTCTGCTGGTTGCTGTGGCTCTGGCTGCCGGCTGCTCTTCAAAATTCGAAAAGCTGCTGGAAAGCCATAACTATGGCGAGAAGTACCGTACCGCCCTCAAACTCTACGAAGAGGGCAAATATACCAAGGCTGCGCAACTGTTCGAAAACGTGGCTATGAACGCCCAGGGAACTCCCCAGGAGGACACCGTGCGCTTCTACTGGGGTATGAGCAACTATCACCTTAAGGATTTTGCCACCGCCCAGAGCAACTTTGGCGAGTTTATCCAGATATTCCCCCAGAGCCCGTTTGCCAAAGAGGCGGAGTTCTATATGATAGACTGCCTCTATCGCTCTACCTACCGCTACGAGCTTGACCAGAAGCCCACTATGGTGGCTCTGAGTTACATAAACAAGTACATCATAGAGAATCCCGGCACCGACTATGCCAAGTTCTGCAAAGTGATGAAAGACGACCTGGAAGAGCGTCTGGACAAGAAGGCCTTCGAGGGCGCCAAGCTCTACTACCATATGGAGAACTATCTCTCTGCCCACTATGCGCTGAAAAATGTCCTCAAAGAGGACGCCGACAACCAGTACCGCGAGGATATTCTCTACTACACCGCTATGGCGGGATACAAATATGCCTTGAACAGCGTTCCCGAGAAGCAGCGTGAGCGCTATATGACCTTCATAGACGACTATTTCAACTTTGTGAGCGAGTTCCCGCAGAGCAAATACAAGGCAGAGCTGGACGGCATCTACAAGAGGGTCAACAAAATCATCAAGAAAGAAAATTAATAATTCAAGATATATGGAAATCAACAAGAACATTACCAACAACACTGTAACAAGGGATCTTTCTGAGCTCGCAGCTCCCACCGGCAACATTTATGAGTCTGTGATGATTATCGCAAAGCGCGCAAATCAGATCAGCGCCGATATCAAGCAGGAGCTCAGCCACCGTCTGGAAGAGTTCTCTTCTTACACCGACACCCTTGAGGAAATCAGCGAGAACCACGAGCAGATAGAGATTTCCCAGTATTACGAGAAGCTGCCCAAGCCCACGCTGGTAGCAACAGAAGAATTCCGCGAAGGCAAGATTTTCTATCGCAAGGCAGAGTAGTCGATAGATGCTTCAGCGGCTTTACATCAGCAACTACGCATTGATAGATGTTCTGGATATAAATATTCCGGAGCATCTTGTCATTATTACGGGTGACAGCGGAGCCGGCAAGTCAATATTGCTGGGAGCGCTGTCACTGCTGCTTGGCGGCAGGTTTGACCCGGCGGCGCAGGGCGATGAAAGCCGTAACTGCATTGTGGAGGCCCAGTTCGATGACCACATCGTGCGCAGGGTGGTGACGCCGCAGTTGCGTTCAAGGGCTTTCATAGACGATGAACCCGCCACTCTGGAGGCTCTCCGCGAGCTGGTGTCAAAGCAGATCGACATCCACTCCCAGAACAGCCAGGCGCTGCTGGGCAGCGATGCCTTCAGGCTCTCTGTGGTAGACAGTTTTGCCGGCAACGAATCCCTGCTGGCGGACTACAGGCGGGCCTTTGAGAATTGGACTGCGCTGAACGCATCCCTCAAAGACCTCCGGGCTCTCAAAGAGCAGGCAAGCCGCGAGCGGGATTATATCACCTTCCGCTACGGGCAGCTTTGCGAGGCAGCCCTAAAGAGCGGTGAACTGGAAGAGATAGAGGAAAAGCAGAAAACCCTGGCCAACGCAGAGCAGATCAAGGACACTCTGGTGCAGGCATCCGGGGCGCTCTCTATGGGCGAACAGTCTGTGGAGCAGGTACTGCGTGATGCGGGCCGCTCGCTGCAAAAGATAGCCGGCTGCTACCCGGCGGCAGAAGAGCTTGCCGGCCGAATTGAGTCTTGCAGGATAGAAATCAAGGACATCTCCGATACCCTGGATTCTTCCCAGGAGAAGATAGACGCCTCGCCCCAGGCGCTGCAGCAGGTAGAAAGCCGCATTGCGCAGCTCTACGACCTGATGCACCGCAACGATGCCGCCAGCGTAGAGGAGCTGATTGAAAAGCGTGATGAGTACGCCCGCCAGCTGCAGTCGGCCGACGACCTGGCCGGGCAGGAGGCAACTCTGGAAAAGGATCTGGCAAAGGCCGACGGAATCTGCGCCGACCTTGCTGCGCAGCTAACCGCAAAGCGAATGGCGGCCCTGGAGCCGCTGTCCAGCTATCTGCAGCAGGCCATCCGCGAGCTGGAGATACCCCAGGCACAGTTCCGCGTGGAATGTGTTCCGGAGAAGCACCGCACCGCCCACGGGGCGGAGAATGCGGTGTTCCTGTTCTCTTCCACAGCGTCCGGCCGTGCTGCTGACCTGTCCCAGAACGCGTCCGGCGGAGAGCTCTCACGCATAATGCTTTGCATAAAATCGCTCCTGGCCCGGCACAAGGCGCTGCCCACCGTTATCTTCGACGAGATTGACACCGGCACCAGCGGCAGCCTGGCCGACAAGATGGGGCGCAAGATAGTGGAGATAAGCAAGGATATACAGGTGATAGCTATCACCCATCTGCCGCAGGTTGCGGCCAAGGGCGATGCCCATTATCTGGTATACAAAGAATACAACCCGGAAGGCGCAGTATCCCGCATCCGTCCCGTGGAGGGGCAGGAGAGGGTCGGCGAGATAGCCCGGATGATAAGCGGCAGCAGCGTTACGGCAGAGGCAATGGCGGCCGCGCAGGTACTTTTAAACGAGGCAAACTAAATTTTAAAAACAAATACACTATGAGACTGATCATCGAAGATTCTTATGGCAAAATGTCGCAGTGGGCGGCTAATTACATCGCAAACGCCATAAACAAGTTCGCCCCCACGAAAGAGAGACCTTTCGTGCTGGGTCTTCCTACCGGTTCCACCCCTCTGGGTACCTACAAAGAACTCATTCACCTCTGCTCCGTGGGTAAGGTTTCTTTTCAGAATGTGGTTACGTTCAATATGGACGAATATGTGGGCCTTCCCAAGGACCACGACGAGAGCTACTACACATTTATGTGGAGCAACTTCTTCAGCCACATCGACATTCCCGAAGAGAACGTGAACATTCTTGACGGCAACGCTCCCGACCTGGTGGCAGAGTGCAACAAGTACGAAGAGAAAATCAAATCTTACGGCGGAATCAACCTGTTTATGGGCGGTATCGGCCCCGACGGCCACATCGCATTCAACGAGCCCGGTTCTTCACTGAACTCCCGCACCCGCGTAAAAGACCTTACCACCGACACCATCATCGCCAACTCCCGTTTCTTTGGCTATGACACCACCAAGGTGCCTCAGAAGGCCCTCACAGTTGGTGTAGGCACAGTTATGGATGCAGACGAAGTGCTGATTCTGGTCAACGGCCACAACAAGGCCCGCGCCCTTCGCCACGCAGTGGAAGAGTCCATCAACCATATGTGGACCATCTCCATCCTGCAGCTTCATCCTCACGGAATCATAGTTTGCGACGACGCAGCCACCGTAGAGCTCCGCGTCGGCACCGTGAACTACTACAAGGACATCGAGCGCGACAATCTGGATCCCGCAAATCTGGCTTAATGGAGCCGATGACCTCTTTGCGCGCCTGGATGGCATCCAGGGGCTTTCAAGTGACAATCATTCCCAGTAATGATTGTCACTTTGACGAATATGTGCCCGCAAGGTTCAAGGTAAGGGAATATCTCAGCGGCTTTGACGGCAGCGCCGGTACCCTGGTGGTGACTCTCACAGAAGCGGCCCTCTGGACCGATTCCAGATATTTCCTGCAGGCGGAGCGCCAGATAAAGGGCAGGGGCATAGAGCTTATGAAGATCAAGATGCCCGGCACGCCCTCCATCCCGCAGTGGATTGAATCCTGCCGCAAGGCTTCCGGCATAGCTCCGGAGCAGTACAAGGTGGGTGTAGACGGCGACCTTTTCAGCTACGACGACTACTTTGCCTTCTGCAAAGAGTTGGCGCCGATGCCACTGGAGACCTTTTCCGACCCGTTTGACAGCCTCTGGCCGGGCCGTCCTTCGCTGGGCGACAGCCCCATATTGCTGCACAAAGAGGAATATGCAGGACGCAGCGTTTCCGACAAGTATAGGGACGTTGTCTCAAATCTGGGCATAGAAGGTCCTTTCTGCCTGTTTTTGAGTGCCTGCGACGAGATTATGTGGCTGCTGAACATCCGTGGCGGCGACATAGAATACAACGCCGTGACGCTCTCTTATTGTCTGCTGGACAACAAGGGCATAAAGCTGTTCTGCCGCAAAGAGTGTCTTACCGGGGAGGCTTCTGATTATCTGGCTTCCCAAGGGGTTGAGGTGCTCTCTTACGGCGAGATAGACGCCGCCCTGGAGGCCGTCCCGGCAGAGGCGGTACGCATTGTGAGCAACAACTGCTGCTCCATAAACAAATACAAAATCTTTTCCCGCGGCAAAGCCGTGATGCCCGACCCCACGGTGGGCGGGACTGTGGCTATGCTGCGCGCCTGCAAGAATCCGGTTCAGGCGCAGGGCTTCCGGCAGGCCTTTTTGCAGGACGGTGTCTGCTGGGTCAGGCTGCTCAAATACATTTATGACAATTATGGCAGCGGCTCCCTTAACGAATACAATATCACCCAAAAGCTGCTTGAGATAAAGAGCGGCAGCGCCCACTATCTGGGCGAGAGCTTTGAGCCGATAGTGGCCTGGAACGCCAACGCAGCCAGCGCACACTACAGTGTGACCGACGAGGCCTCCAGCGCCAGAGTGGCAGGCGGCGGCTTTTTGCTGATGGACCTCGGCAGTCACTATCCCTACGGCACCACCGACACCACCCGCACCGTCTTCCTGGGCGAAAAAGAGCCCACGGCGGCTCAGAAAGAGGACTTTACGCTGGTTTTGAAGGGTATGATAGCCCTTGCCGAGGCTATTTTCCCGGCCGGCACCCGCGGCTGCCAGCTGGACATCCTTGCCCGCGGCCCTATGTACCGCACCGGCAAGATGTACTTCCACGGCACTTCCCACGGAATAGGGCAGTGGCTGTGCGTGCACGAATCCCCGCAGATCAGGATGGAATACAGCCCCATCGCGCTGCAGGAAGGAATGATTATGTCAGACGAGCCGGCTGTGTATGTAGACGGGCAGTACGGCATCCGCACAGAAAACGTGGTATTGGTGTCTCCCTTCGCCAAGAGCGACTACAACACTTTCTATCGTTTCGAGACGCTTACCCTGGTGCCGATAGACCGCCGTGCGGTGGATTTCAGCCTGCTCACTGATGCAGAGCGTGCCTGGCTGGAAGCCTATAACAAGCGTGTCTATGATGCACTGCAAAGCCACCTCACAGACGCCGAACGCGCCTGGCTGGCAGATTATATCAAATAATAAAGATTAGTACAGAAGGTTCTTTGTACCCTCGTTGAACACGCCTCCGGTGGGGGTGCGGCGGTCAAACTTGAAATTGAGCTGCAGCCCGTCAGAAGGATAGAGGCTCAGGCGGTTGATCATATCGTTGCCGTAGCGTTTCAACGCAGAAATGAAGTACATACCAATGTCATAGCCCTGGAATGCGAAGTTGCCGGGCTCGGCGTTGTAGGTATCCCTGAAGGCGTTCACAAACTCGCGGACGTCTTCGTCTTCATAGTCCACATAGTGCCCCATCACAAAATGGGTGTTGGCACGCTGGTACATATCGGCGTCTATAGATTCGAACTTGCGGATCTTGTGGCTGGCGTAGCCGCTGATGTCGTAAGCGTCGTTCTTTGCCAGATTGCCCACGCTGCGCAGCGCATCGGCTGCGGAGGACTCACGCTCGCTGGTGATTATCACGTGGTTGCGCCTGCCGGGTATCAGCGCGGTCTGAACGCTTTCTCCACGGCCCAGAGCGGCCTGCACCACGGTGTAGGGGATTTCCAGGGAGTCAAGGCTGGCAATAATGTCAGAATAGAATTTGCTCTGGATGTCGCCCTTCTCGCACAGGACTATCACATTGTCCTTGCCGGGACGGTAGCCTATGGACTCGGCCATCCTCATAGTCTGGGTGGAGGGAGAGACCGGGGCGTTGATCAAATAGCGGTGGTTGTAGGTGGCGGCCTCCACTTTCTGGTCCAGCGGCGAAATGAGCGGTATATGGCGGGTGTCGCACCAGTGGGCCGGAACCTCCACATTCTCCATAGAGAAGTTGCCGATCAGGAAGTCAAAATCGTCCAGTTTGGACTCTTTCATAAGCTGCTCGGCGCTGTCAAAGTCGGTCATATCAATCACCTTCAGGTTGATGTTGGTGCCGTCTTTGCGCTGCTGGTCTATGGCTGTAAGCACTCCGGCATAAAAGTCCAGGAAGTTGGCGGACGGAGAGGGCAACTGGCTTCCAATGGGGATGATCAGGGCGATGTTGGCAGTGCCGCCGAAAGGCACGAACACCGGCTTCCAGTTCCAGTCCTGTTCGGGGTCTTCCGGGTCTACAATAGAGACGGAAGACTCGCTCTCACTCTCTTTCTCCTCTTCAAACAACTCGTCTTCAGGCACCTCTATCATAGTGTTGTCGTCCACTTCGGCGTCCGTTTCGCCGCCAAGGGGAATCCTGAGCACCTGCCCCACGACCAGAGTCTTGGAGTCAAGGTTGTTCGCTGCTACGATATCTTCCTGCGACACCTTATACTTGAGGGCCAGCATCAGCAGGGAGTCGTACCATTTTACGCGGTGTAGGACATACTTGCCGGTGGGCTGTGCTTCGGCATTGCTGTCGGACACCTTGCTTTCGGTTGCGGGAGAAGGGGTCTCTTTGACTTCAGGGGCGGGAACCTCTTCTGCCTTCTTTTCTGCCACCGGAATCAGCAGCAGTGAACCCGCTTTGAGCCCTCCGGTGAGCCTGCCGGCATTTATCTCCTTTACCTCCTCCAAATCTGCACCGTATGCCTTACATATAGAATACAGGGTCTGCCTTGCCTCCACGGTGTGGACGTAGAAAGAGCGACCGTCAATCTCTGCAACGCTTTTGGAAATTTCCACCGCTGCAGGGATGAATTTCTGAGCCTCGGCTGCGGGTGAAACGGCCAGCAGCGCGAATGTCAGAGCTATTGCGGCACAGATTTTTTTCATAAACGTATCGGTTAGAATTCGAGTCTTGCAAGCATATTCTTTACGTTGCACTCAATGCGCTCGTAAATGTTGTCGTAAGGCTCTTTTACAAACTCTTTGCCAGTTATCTTTTCGTACAGCTCCACATAGCGGTCGCTGATGGCGTTCACGCGTGCGGCGTCCATCTCGGGCACCTTCTGGCCATCCTTGCCGCAGAAGCCGTTTTCCATAAGCCATTCGCGCACAAACTCCTTTGAGAGCTGCTTCTGGGGAAGTCCCTTGTCGAACAGCTCCTGATAGGTGTCGGCATAGAAATAGCGGGAAGAATCGGGCGTGTGGATCTCGTCCATCAGGCACAACTCGCCGTTAAGGAATCCGAATTCATATTTGGTGTCCACCAGCATCAGATTGTGCCTTGCGGCAATCTCTTCGCCGCGCAGGAAAAGCTTCAGGGTGATATCTTCCAGCTTCTCGTAGTCTTCGCGGCTCATTATTCCGCGGGCAATTATCTCTTCTTTGCTGATGTCCTCGTCGTGAGCGCCTATCTCCGCCTTTGTGGTGGGGGTGATGATGGGGGTTTCAAAACGCTGGTGCTCGCGCATCCCGTCGGGGATTTTCACGCCGCAGATTTCCCTTGCACCGGCCTTGTAGCTGCGCCACGAACTGCCGGTGAGGCAGCGCCTTACAATCATCTCCACGGGGAGTCCTTCGCACTTGTAGCCCACCGTGACCATAGGGTCGGGGGAGGCTATCTTCCAGTTGGGAACGATGTCCTCTGTCAGATCCAGGAAAGACGATGCTATCTGGTTCAGCACCTGGCCTTTGTAGGGAATGCCCTCGGGCAGGATCACGTCAAAGGCGCTGATGCGGTCGGTGGCGACCATCACCAGATATTTGTCGGCTATAGTGTACACATCGCGCACCTTGCCGACATACTTGCCGCTCTGGCCTCTGAAGTCGAATTCGGTATGTGTAACTGCACTCATCGTATAAAAGATATTATTCTGCTACTCTTCGGGAGTGTTGTTGCGGTTCTTGATGTATTCCTCGTTGAGGCCCTTGAGCACGTCGGAGGTGATGTCCAGACCGGGGTTGACATTGAGCACGGTGTTGGTCACGCCGCTGGTGGTGAGGATCAGGGAGTACTGATGCTCTGCGTTGTAACGCTCAATGAACTCTTTCACTGCAAAGTAAACCTGGTTGTTGAGCACGGCCTGCTCTTCCTGGATCTCGGCATCCTTCTTGGCTGCGTCGTTCTGCAGATTCTGCTGGCGCTGCATAAGTTTGTTCTGCTGCTCTTCTGCTGCAGAGCGGGTCAGCAGACCCTTCTGAACCTGATTCTCAAATGCCTTTGCATCGCTCTCCAGACGGCGGCCGCGCTTCTGAAGTTCGTCTTGAATGCCCTGTACCTTGCTTTGGAATGCGGTCATCTTGTCGTTGTACATATCGTAGTTGGCAATCAGTGAGTCAAGCTGGACATACACTATGTCACCTGCAACTGCTGTGATCTTGCCGGTGTCGGTGATGTCGGCGGGTTCACTTGCGGGTTTCTTCTTGAAATCGGGCCTAACAATAGCCATAACTGCTGCGCAAAGCGCTACTACCAGAGCGATGATGCTGAGGATAAGGGGAGTTCTTTTCATTTTATAAGTTAGTTTTTTATGATTATTTCAATTGGTCAAGATATGCGGCGATGGTCTTTTCCAGCCCCATATAAAGGGCGTCGCAGATAAGGGCGTGGCCTATGGAGACCTCATCCAGCCGGGGCATAACCTTTTTGAAGTAGGCCAGGTTGTCCAGGTTGAGGTCGTGGCCGCCATTCACCTCCAAACCGCATTTCACCGCCTCGCTGCAGGCCTTGAAATACGGCGCCACTGCCTCTTCGCGGCCGGCGGAGAAGTTGTGTGCATATGCGTAGGTATAAAGTTCGATGCGGTCGCTGCCGGCATCTGCCGCGCCGCGCACCATCACCGGGTCGGGATCCACAAAAATGGAGGTGCGGATGCCCTCCGAGTGGAATATGCGGCACACCTCCTTGAGGAAGGCGGCATTGGCAACGGTGTCCCAGCCGGCGTTGGAGGTAAGTGCGTCGTGGGCGTCGGGAACCAGGGTAACCTGAGCGGGGTGCACCTTGCACACCAGCTCTATGAATTTGTCTATGGGATTGCCTTCTATATTGAACTCCACATCCAGCAGCGGCTTGATCTGATAGACGTCGCTGTAGCGGATATGGCGCTCGTCCGGGCGCGGATGCACGGTGATGCCCTGGGCCCCGAAGCGCACGCAGTCTACGGCAGCCTTGGCCACATTGGGCATATCCCCTCCGCGGGAGTTGCGCAGAGTGGCAATCTTGTTGATATTAACGCTTAGCTTGGTCATACTACTAAAATACAAAAGTAAATATTTTTGGTTAATACCTATATAAAATGCTAATTTTGGGGTTCAAAATAAATGCAGATGACAATAGCCCTTTACGGACGCAATATAGACAAAGACGACGAGAAAGTGTGGTTTCTGCTTCGCCGGCTGGCAGCCGGGGGCGCACAGACCTATTTCTTTCAGAAAGAACTGCATCCAGAAACGGATGTGGTGCTGGCGCTTGGCGGTGACGGCACCTTCCTGCGCGCCATAAATATGCTCCGCGGCCGGGAAATTCCCATTGCCGGCATCAATTTCGGCCGCCTGGGCTTTTTGACATCGGCAAAGGTAGAGGAGGGCGAAAACGCCTGGATAGACGACCTTATCAAGGGCAACTATTCCATCCAGAAGCGCCTCCTGATCCAGGTGGAATCCACCGCAATCCCGCACGGCATTTATCCCTACGCACTTAACGAATTCTCCATCCAACGGCAGAATCCCTCTATGCTGCGCATAGACGTGGCCATAGGCAGCGAGCATCTGCCTGCCTACTGGGCAGACGGCGTGGTGGTTTCGACCCCCACCGGCAGCACAGCGTATTCCCTGAGCGTGGGCGGCCCCATAGTGACCCCCGACTCCGATGTGTTCATCACCGCGCCCATAGCGCCCCACAACCTGAACATCAGGCCCATAGTGGCGCCGGCAGATTCGGTGCTGGAGATTACTTTCACATCCAAGTCGTCCCAGATGGGAGTGGTTACGCTGGACAACACCTCCTTTGCCGTGCCCGTCGGGAGCAAGTTCACGCTGCGCAAGGCTCCCTACAGTGCAAACTGCATAACATTCCACAACGCCGGCTTCATAGACGCCCTCAAGGACAAACTCCTCTGGGGCGAGGATAAACGCAACAACTTCTAGAAGATGCAGCCCACACACGTAACTATCATAATGGACGGCAACGGCCGCTGGGCACAGGCTCAGGGGCTTTCCCGCAGTGCCGGCCACGCCGCAGGCGCAGAGAGCGTCAGGGCTTGTATGAGGGCCGCCGTCAAAAGCGACGTCAAGTATCTGAGCCTTTATACTTTCTCCCAGGAGAATTGGAACCGGCCCGAAAAAGAAGTTGCGGCCATTATGGACCTTATGTCCTACAATATCCGCAAAGAACTGCCTGAGTTCCACGAGAATAAGGTGGGCTTCAAGGTCATAGGCGATATGGACCGGCTCACCCCCCGGCTCCGCAAGGAGATTGAGGCCGCCGAGGCCGAAACCGCCCAGTATAAAGACCATACGCTGATACTTATGTTCAGCTACAGCGGCAAGTGGGATATAGAGCAGGCGGCAGAGCGCTATGCAAAGGACTTCGGCACCCCGGCGCAGAAGCCGCTGGAGAGCTATCTGGCCACCGCCGGAATCCCCGATCCGGACCTGCTGATCCGCACCGGCGGAGAGCAACGGATAAGCAATTATATGCTGTGGCAGTGCGCCTACACCGAATTTTATTTTACCGACAAACTTTGGCCTGATTTTAGAGAAGATGACTTCAACGAGGCGCTGGACAGTTTCAAGGGCCGTGACAGAAGATTTGGAAAAGTGAAGCAATGAGAAGAAGAATTGCAATATTGATATTGTCGCTTGTGGCATCCACCGCACTGCTGGCCCAGCAGAGCGATGTGGTGGTTGACTACAGCAAGCCTCAGACCTATGTCATCGGCGGCGTGAGAGTTACCGGCAACCAGTTCCTGGACCAGTCGCGCATCCTTTCCATAGTAGGTTTCAAACCCGGCAGCAGCATCACTCTTCCCAGCGAAGACGTGGCTCACAAGCTGGCCGCCCTCATGAACCAGAAGTATTTCCGCAATGTCGGATTCTATATCGATTCCCTCTCCGTGGCCAAGGACACCGTATGGCTGCGGGTTGATGTCAAGGAGCGTCCCCGCGTGTCGGCCTGGATCTACAGGGGCGTCAAGAAAAGCGAGCAGGACGACCTCAAAGAGAAACTCAACCTCAAGCGTGGCGGCGAGCTTTCTGAATATGTGATATCCTCTTCTACCGGCGTCATCAAGAACTACTACAAAGAGAAGGGCTTCAACAACGCCAAGGTAAATGTCATAACCCAGGAAGACAGCCTTGTGAACAACGCCGTGCGCGTCACCTTTGATGTGGACCGCGGCAAGAAGGTCCGGGTGCGCACCATCAATTACGAGGGTGTGGAGGGCATTGACAAGTACAAGCTGGACAAGTCTATGAAGAAGACCAAAGACCGCTCGTGGTACAACTTCTTCAACAGCAAGAAATTCAACGAAGACGAATATCCCAACGACAAGAACTCGCTCATTGAGACCTTCAACGAGCTGGGCTACCGCGATGCGAAAATTGTCAAGGATTCCATCTATACTATAGAAGAAGGCCGCCTGGGCATCGATTTCAAGATTGACCAGGGCCGCAAATATTACTTCCGCAACATCACCTGGACCGGCAATTCGGTATATACCGCAGAGACGCTGAACCAGGTCCTCAAGATAGCCAAGGGAGATGTCTATGACATCGTGACCCTTAACCAGCGCCTTCAGGGCGGCAAAGAGGGCGAGCAGTCTGTTGCGTCGCTGTACCGCGACTACGGCTACCTGTTCTTCAACGTGACTCCGGTGGAGACCACCATCGTGGGCGACTCGGTGGATGTAGAAATCCGCCTCGTAGAGGGCAAGCAGGCCACTTTCAACAACGTGCTCATCAGCGGCAACAATATCACCAACGAGCGCGTGATACGCCGTGCGGTGTATACACGCCCTGGCTTCCTGTATTCGCAGACCGACTTCGAGAGGTCCATCCGCGAGCTGGGTACAATGACCAACTTTGACGCAGAGAAAATAGTGGAGCAGGGGACCGGCTGGAACCTGATTCCCGACCCGATAAACAATACCGTGGACATCTCCTACAATGTAGAGGAAAAGTCCAACAGCCAGCTGGAGCTCTCCGGCGGATGGGGCGCACGCACTTTCGTGGGCACCATCGGTATCAACTTCAGCAACTTCTCTACCCGCAACTTCTTCCGCAAGGAGGCCTGGCGGCCCGTGCCGCTGGGTGACAACCAGACCCTGGCGTTCCGCTACCAGACCAACGGCCGTTACTACAGGGCCCTCTCGGCAAGCTTTGTGGAGCCTTGGCTCTTTGGAAAGAAGCCCACTTCGCTGAGTATTTCGGCATACTATACCCGTCAGACCAACTCCTATATGGGTATGTATGGCTACGGATATGGTTACGGCTATGGATATGGCTACGGTGGCAATTACCCCTTTTACGACGACTCCAAGTCGATGGATGTGGCGGGTGTGAACATCGGCCTCGGTTCCCGGCTCAAGTGGCCCGACAACTACTTCACTATGTACCACTCCCTGGGCTGGCAGATGTACAAGCTGAAAGACTGGTACAAGTACTACGTGTTCACAGACGGCACCTACAACAACCTGCACTACACCTTCTCGCTGTCGCGTCAGTCCATAGACCAGCAGATCTATCCCCGCATCGGTTCCGATTTGACATTCAGCGTGCAGCTGACCCCGCCGTACTCCCTGATACGCGGTAAGAACCTGGACTACAAGTCTATGAGCGACCAGGACCACTACCGCTGGCTGGAGTATAACAAGTGGACCTTCTCCGGACGCAACTATGTCAGGATCTGGAAGGATCTGGTGCTGATGACTGCTGCCCACTTCGGATATCTGGGCTACTACAACCGCAACTGGGGTTACTCTCCGTTCGAAGGCTTCCTGGTGGGTGGTGACGGTATGTCTGGTTACAACACATACGGCAACGAGGTCATCTCGCTGCGCGGTTACGAAGACTATTCGCTCACACCGTACATCAACAATGCCTATGCCGGCAACGTATACGACAAGTTCACAGTGGAGCTCCGCTACCCCGTGATACTCAAGCCGCAGTCCACCATCTTTGCCCTGGCATTCCTGGAGGGCGGTAACTGCTGGTCCGACATCAAGGATTTCAACCCGTTCCAGATCAAGAGGAGCGCGGGTGTCGGCCTCAGGGTGTTCCTCTCGGTGGTAGGTATGCTGGGTGTTGACTGGGGTTACGGCTTTGACGGACCCGCGGGTGAGAGGAGTCAGTTCCACTTTACTATAGGACAACAATTTTAAAACTTAGAAGATATGAAAAAGGTATTTGTTATTCTCGCAATCTGCTTAATGCCAGTATTGAACGCCGCAGCACAAACTGTGGGCTATGTAGACACTGAGAAAATTCTGAGCTGCATTCAAGAATATCTGGATGCCCAGAATGAACTCAATACTCTTGCTGAGAAGTATAAAGCAGACATCCAGAAGGATGCCGACGCCATCAACGCTCTGTACCGCGACTATATGGGCCGCAAACAGTCTATGACCGCTGCTCAGCAGCAGGCCAAGGAAAATGAGATCATTGCCAAGGAAAAGGCTATGAAGGAGAAAGAGGACAGCTACTTTGGCGAGCAGGGCGTGCTCACAAAACGTTCTGAGAAACTCATTTCTCCCATACAGGAAGTTGTTGAGGAGGCTATACAGAAGGTGGCAGCCAGCCGCGGTTGCTCACTTGTCCTGGACCTTACCGTTACCACCGGCATCGTGTACAAGGATCCCAAGTATGACCTCACCAACGCAGTAATCGATTACTTAAGATAACTTTATAATTATGAAAAAAATTGCACTTATCGTTTTCACGGCTTTCTTCGCCTTTACACTCTCTGCGCAGAATGTCAAATTCGGACACATCAGCACTCCCGAGCTGGTAATGCTCACTGCGGACGCTGATTCTGCAAGGGTTAGACTTCAGGCATATCAGAAAGAGCTTATCGAAGAGTTGGAGTCTATGCAGACCGAATACAACAACAAGCTGAACACTTACCAGCAGAAGAGCGCAACCTGGACCGCAGCCATCAAAGAGTCCAAGGAGGCAGAGCTGGTGGAGATGCAGCAGAGACTTGGCCAGTTCCAGCAGACCGCACAGGGCGACCTGAGCCAGTTGGAGCAGACCCTCTTTGCCCCCATCTACGAGAAGGCAAGGAATGCGATAGCCAAGATTGCCAAGGAAAAAGGCCTGTCATTTGTGTTTGAGACATCCTCAAATCCTCTGGTATACTTCAATGAGAGCCAGAGCATAGACCTGCTTCCGCTTGCAAAGGCGGCGCTGGGCGTTCCGGCAGAAAAGGTCGCTCCCAGCCAGATACAGTAATTCTTCCTTGATAAGAATAATTCTTACAAGTGAGGGGAGTCAGAAATGATGGCCCCTCACTTGTGCGTATAAAAGCCAAAATCATACTATGAATCACAAAGTTATTGATGCAAAGGATGTTGTGATCCGTTTTTGCGGAGACAGCGGCGACGGTATGCAGCTCACCGGAACCCTGTTTGCAGATGCTTCGGCACTGTACGGCAACGAGATCTCTACATTCCCCGACTACCCGGCAGAGATCCGCGCCCCTCAGGGTACGGTGTCCGGCGTTTCGGGATTCCAGGTGCATTTCGGAAGCGAGGGAGTGAACACTCCCGGTGACTTCTGCGACGTGCTGGTAGCTATGAACCCGGCAGCGCTCAAGGCCAACGCCAAGTGGGCCAAGAGCACCGCGACCATTATTGTTGACGTGGACTCTTTCACCGAGGCCCTGCTGCAGAAGGCAGGTTTCAAGACCGACGACCCCGTGGCAGAGTTGCACATAGAGGACCGCAATATCATCTGGGCGCCCATCACCATTCTCACCAAAGAGAGTCTGGCCGATAGCGGCCTGGATCCCAAGTCCATTCTCCGTTCCAAGAATATGTTTACCCTGGGTATGTGCTTCTACCTGTTCAACAGGCCCCTGGAGTACACCTACGCATATCTTGAGAAGAAATTCGGCAAGAAGAAACCGCAGCTGGTGGA